>JAPKZC010000927.1 GCA_026394025.1 Candidatus Solibacter sp. | reverse complement strand
CCACCAGCGCCTACGGCTACGTGGACGACACCTACCGCATCAGTCCCAGACTGACCATGAATGTCGGGTTGCGGTACGAATTGACGCCGCCCTGGTTCGACCGTTCGGCAAACATGGTCAGCGTGGACACGCCCCACATCATCAACGCCGCCAACGTGCAGGACAAGAGCCTCCACCCGACGCTGGTACGCACCGGCATGGGCGATTTCTACGAGGGCAAGGGCTTCCGCTATCCCAACGTCCCCGTGGCGCGTGACGGCAGGCTCGGCGACCGGCTGGTCTCGACCGATCACAGTAATTGGGCGCCGCGACTCGGCATTGCTTACAGCCCCAGTTCGAAATGGACGGTGCGCACGGGTTTCGGAATCTTCTATTCGATAGAATCCGGCAACTCGCGCTTTGACCTCAACCGGGGCATGGCCGGAAGAGTGCGCAGGCTCGGCAACTCCGACATACCGGACCTCGGGTTCGGCAACTTCCTTACCGGAGCGGCCAGCCCGTGGATTCTGCCCGCATCGCCGGCCCTGTGGAGTGTGAAGGTCGGCATTAGGAACACCTACTCGATGATGTACCTGCTCAACGTGCAGGGGCAACTCGACAAGAGCACCGTGCTCGAAGCGGGCTACAGCGGCTCGCAGAGCCGCCATCTGCAAGGCCTTCAGGATACCAACCAATCCGTCCCCGGAACCGTCGGGAACCAGAACGCCCGTGCTCCCTTCCCCGAATTCGGCTATGTCCAGACGGCGCACTCCGAAGGCAACGGCAACTACAACGGGCTGGGCGTCAAGGTGACCCGCCGCATGACTGCCGGATTCACCTATCTGGCCAGCTATACCTGGTCCAAATCCCTCGATAGCTCCAGCTCTATTCGCGGCACCAACGTGGACATTTTCCCGCAGGACAGCTATTGCCTCTCCTGCGACAAGGGCTACTCCGCGTTTAATACTCCACACCGCTTCGTTACCTCGGTGCTCTATGAACTGCCGTTCGGCAAGGGCAAGAAACTCGCCAACCACGGCGGCGTAGTCAACCAGGTGCTTGGCGGATGGCAGATCTCCTCCATCGTCACGGCGCAGTCCGGACGTCCGCTCAATATGCAGGCCGGCTACGACGTGTCAGGCACCAACCACTACGGTGAAATCCGCTTGAGCGCCACGGGGAAAGATGTGTACGCTTCGAGCCAGAACTCAAACCAGTGGTTCAGTCCAGCCGGTTTCACGTTGTCCGCCCCAGGCACGTTTGGCAACATCAGCCGCAACCGCTTGATCGGACCAAGCACATTCACCTGGGACTTCTCCACCCTGAAGAACTTCCCCATCCGGGAACAGGTCAACCTCCAGTTCCGCTTCGAAGCCTTCAACTTCCCGAACCATCCAAGGTTGGGCGATCCCACATTGTCGTGGGGCAGCCGTGACGCCGCCGTTCCTGGACCTAGCTTCGGCGTGATCCGAAGCATGGGCACCATGCGGCAGTTGCAAGGCGGGCTCAAGCTGGTATTCTGAGTTCTTGGTCTGATCTGTTTTTATGATGACGAGGGGCGTGGCTTGCTACAGCCCCGCCCCTCCGAATCCAAGGAACGCAAACTAATGAGTGAAAGTTCGTTTGATCTGCCATCTTCCCGCCGACTGTTTCTAGGCGCCATGACCGCCGCGTCCTACAGCCGCATACTGGGCGCCAACGACCGCGTCAACATCGGGTTCATCGGCTGCGGCCTGATCGGGCTGCGCCACATCGCGGATTTCAAGACACTGCCGGACGCCGCGCTCACCGCGGTCAGCGACGTGTACCAGCCGCGCATTGACAACGCCAAAGTCATGTGCGGAAGCAACCCCACGGGCTACCCGGATTTCCGCAAACTGCTCGACGATAAAAACGTCGATGCGGTAATCATCTCGACGCCCGACCACTGGCACGCGCTGGCCACCATCATGGCTTGCGCGGCCGGCAAGGACGTGTACGTCGAAAAACCGATGACCGTCTTCATCAAGGAGGGCCGCTGGATGACGGCGGCCGCCCGCAAGTACAAACGCATCTGCATCACCGGCACGCAAGGGCGCAGCGGTACCCACATGAAGGAAGTGCAGGCGCTGATGGCGCAGAATTATGCGGGCAAGATCCACACGGTAAACTTCACCTCGTTCCGCAACATCATGCCGGGGTTCGGCAAACCGGCGGATAGCGCACCGCTTCCGGGGCTCGACTACGACATGTGGCTGGGGCCGGCGCCCCAGCGGCCTTACAACCCGAACCGCGTGATCTACCATTTCCGCTGGTTCTGGCCAGATGACCAACCTCGGCGCGCACGACATGGACCTGGTGCACTTCCTCATGAAGCAGCATTCGCCCACATCGGTGTTTTGCGCCGGCGGCCGGTATGCGCTGGAAGACAACGGCGAGACGCCGGACACGCAGGATGCCATCTGGCAATACCCGGGCTTCACGGTGAAAGCCTCCATTCGCGAGGCGTGCAGCGGCAGACCGCGGGGCAGCGGCGGCACGGCCAGCAGTCTGGCGGGCGTGCAGTTCTGCGGGACGAAGGGTATTCTGGCGGCTTCGCGCGGCGGCTTTGAGTTCGCGCCCGACATGAAGATTGCGCCGGAAAGCGCGATTCCACCATGGTCCAAGCCGCCCGGCCATCCGAAAACGCCGGCTTTCACGCCGGTGCCGTATGCCGAGGCCAAGAAGGGCTCCGGAGACGACCCCGAGCCGATGATCCACCACGCGCGGCATTTCCTGGCTTGCATCAAATCCCGCCAGCGGCCCATTTCCGACGTCGAAGACGGCCATTACGTGTCGGTGTCCTGCCATCTGGCCAATCTGTCCATGAAACTGGGCCGGGCCCTAAAATGGGATGCCGAGAAAGAGGAAGTCATCGGCGACCGCGAAGCCAACGCGCTTCTGGTGCGGCCCTATCGCAAACCTTGGGATGACGTACTAAGGAGCTTCAAACTGTGACCCGTCGAAACTTCATCGCAACCTCCGCTGCCACCGCCGTTGCGGCCGCCATGCCGCCGCAGGCGCGGTGCAAGATGGGCTTCACGCCCGATTCCTTCGCCATCCTGCGCCCGCCGCGCACGGCGATCGAGTTTCTCGAAAAGGCTCATGCGGTGGGCGCGGGCGGCGTGCAGGCCTCGCTCGCTTCCTTCGAGCCGGACTACCTCAAGAAGGTCCGGCAAAAGAAGGACGAGCTTGGCATGTACCTGGAGGTGCTCGCTCCCATGCCCGGCCCGGACACCACCCAGTTCGAGAAGACCTTGCAGGCGGCCAAAGAAGCCGGCGCGGAGAGCGTTCGCAGCGCCTGCCTCTCCGGGCGCCGCTACGAGACCTTCAACACGCTGGAGGCTTGGAATACCTTCAAGGCCGACTCCATCGCCAAGATTGAGCGCGCCCTGCCGCTCGCCAACAAGCACAAGATGCCCGTCGGCATCGAGAACCACAAAGACTGGACCGTGGAAGAGTACGTGGTCATGCTCAAGAAATACTCCAGCGAGTACTTGGGCGTGTGCATCGATTTCGGCAACAACATGTCGCTGCTGGACGACCCCACTGAGGTGGTGGAATCGCTCGCGCCGTACGTCATCAATAACCACATCAAGGACATGGCCGTCGAAGAATATGAGGACGGGTTCCTGTTGTCGGAAGTACCCTTGGGCAAGGGCATGCTGGATCTCAAACGCATGGTGGCCGCCGTCCTGAAGGCGCGTCCCAGCGCCAAATTCTCGCTCGACATGCTCACCCGCGACCCGCTGAAAATCACTTGCCTGACCGAAAAGTATTGGGTGACTTTCCCCGCGCGCAACGGCAAGTACCTGGCGCGCATGCTGGCCCTGGTCAAAAAGAACAAACCGGCGAAGCCGCTGGCGCGGGTGACCGGCATGGACCGGGAGGCCCAACTCCGCATGGAGATGGACTACCTCACGCAAAGCATCGCCTACGCCCGCGACGATTTAGGGCTGCGCTACTAGATGCGTTGACCGCTCCCTGACGGTCGCGGCTCTGCTCAAGTTCGCCACCCGCGTCCGTCAGGGAGTGGTTGCTTTTGTCACCGGGCGTGTGAACACGTCCCGGATGTGGCACGCCGGTAGGTTTGGCGGACTGCCGGCCCGCCTGTTCGCAATTGAAGAAGGAGTAAGTCGTGACAGTTGGATTTGTCGGTTTGGGAATCATGGGGAAACCCATGTCGCGTAACCTGCTGAAGGCCGGTTACGAGTTAGTGGTCTACGACGTCGTCGACAGCGCCGTCGTTGAAATTGTCGCCGCGGGCGCGGCCCGGGGGGAGTCCGCCGCCGACGTGGCTGCGCGCTCCGAAATCACCATCACCATGCTGCCGGACGGACCGGAAGTGGAGGCGGCGGTAACCGGGCCGGGCGGTGTCCTGGGAGGCGCCCTGGCTGGCTCAATCGTCGTCGATATGAGCTCCATCAGCCCCATCGTGGCCCAAAGAGTAGCCGCCGCGTGCGCCGCCAAAGGCGTTGAGTTCGTGGACGCGCCGGTCAGTGGTGGTGAGCCCAAGGCCATCGATGGAACCCGCGCCATCATGGCCGGCGGCAAGCCGGAAGTCTTCGATACGGTGTTGCCCATATTGAAGTGCATGGGTTCGAGCGCCATGCTCACCGGTCCGGTGGGCGCGGGCAACGTCACCAAACTCGCCAACCAGATCATGGTGGCCGTCAACATCGCCGGCATGAGCGAGGCTCTGGTGCTGGCCACTAAAGCGGGCCTCGATCCGGAAGTGGTGTTCAACGCCGTCAAGGGCGGCCTCGCCGGCAGCACCGTGTTAAACGCCAAGGCGCCCATGGTGATCGGCCGGAACTTCAAGCCCGGCTTCCGCATACGCCTGCATCAGAAGGACCTGCGCAACGCCTTGTCCGCCGCCGAAGCCATGAAGGTCAGCCTGCCATTCACCAGCCTGGCGCAACAGGTGCTCATGGCCCTGATGAACAAAGGCTGCGGCGATCTCGACCATTCCGCCATCGCCACGTTCATTGAAGACATGGCGGGAGTGGAAGTCAAGCGGCCCTAGGCGCAAGCATTCTATAATCTAGTTTTAAAGCTAAGGAGCAATCGGTGAGCACCGGTACGTACCTGGAGTGGCTTCTCGTAAACACGAAGACGGAATGGTGGCACGATTCCGCCGACCCGTCTGAACTGCGGTTGGGGCTGGAGCGCGGAGCCATCGGCGTCACCACCAACCCCTTCCTGTCCGCTGTCACGATGGCCAGGAATCGCGCTTTCTGGGCCGAGGCCGTGGAGGCCGTGCGTGCCGCCAATCTCGCTGGCGAACCAAAGGCCGAGGAGTTGGTCCGCCACGTGGTGACTCACGCCGCTGCCCTTTTCCTGCCCCACCACCGGAGCACCGCCGGGCGCATGGGCCAGGTCTGCGCGCAGGTGAACCCTTCGAAGGCGGGTGACCGGGAGAGCATGCTGGCCATGGCCCGGCGCTTCCACGCCTGGGCGCCGAACATCGCCGTCAAGCTGCCCGCCGTTTCCGCCGGGCTCGACGTGCTGGAGGACTGCGTCGCCGAAGGCATCACCGCCACCGCCACCGTCAGCTTCACCGTGCCGCAGGCCGTTGCCATCGCTGAAAGGTGCCGCGCCGGCCGCCGGCGCGCCATCAAGGCGGGTATCGAACCCGGCAAATGCTTTGCCGTGATCATGATCGGCCGCGTGGACGACTATCTCCGCGAAGTGGCCAAGGACAATCAGGCTGCCGTCAGCGAAGCCGACATCCGTCAATCGGGCCTGGCCGTCACCAAGCGCGCCTACGGCATCTACCAGCAGCGCGGCTACGAAGCCGTTCTGTTGGTGGCGGCCCTGCGCGGTACTTACCACTTGACGGAACTGGCCGGCGCCGGCCTGGTGATGTCTATCGCACCCGGACCGCAGGAGTGGTTCGTCAACCAAGACCATCCGCGGGAAGAACGGATTGCATCCCAGGTCCCCGCCGACGTCATCGAACGGCTTTCCACCATGCCGGAGTTCCTCAAGGCGTATGAACCCGATGGCATGACGCCCGGGGACTTCATTTCCTACGGCGTGACCCAGCGCACGCTGTGCCAGTTCGTCGAGTCGGGCTGGAAACTCCTGGAGGAACTCCGCTAGACGCCGGGCGCACCTGGCCCAGGCAGGAAACGGCTGCTAATTGAATGGCGACTCCCCTGGAAATGCCGAAACTCGGTAATACGGTTGAAGACTGCCTGTTGGCGCGCTGGAACAAGCGAGTCGGGGACACGGTAAACGAGGGTGAACTCGTCGCCGAAATCGAGACCGACAAGGCCACCTTCGAGCTGACGTCTCCGGTTGCCGGCACCCTGCTCGCGACGTTCTTCCAGGCGGGCGACCTGGTGGCTGTATTTACCAATATCTGCGTGATCGGCGCCCCCGGCGAGAGCGTGGCGCCGTTCCAGCCGCAGGCGTCTCCGGCGCCCCCCACGGAGCGCCCTCCGTCCGAGCCGCCGCCCTCCCGCGCCGATCAGGCTGCGGTTTCTCACCAGCCTGCCCCGCCGGTCCGTACGGCCCCACTTCAGCAAGGGTTTTACAGCCCAAGGGCGAAGCGCTTCGCCGCCCGGCACGGCTTCCGGCCGGAGCACGTCGCCGGTTCAGGCCCGCGGGGCCGCGTGCTGGAAGATGACCTGAAGCGTCTCTACTACGCGTCGCCGCGGCCCACCTCGCTCGCCAAACACCTGTTGGACAGCGGCTTCGAACCTCGCGAAGAGGCGGTCGGACGGCTGCGCGCCACGGACCTCGGCCCGCCGCCGGAGAAGATGTCGCACATCCGCGAACGCGTGGCCCGCCGCCTCCGGGAGTCGCTGGCAGTTACCGCGCAATTCACCATGAACGCGTCGGCCAACGCCACCGGCCTGCTGGCGTTGCGCGCCAGAATCAAGGCCCGTGGCGAAACGCCTGGCCTGCCCGATATCAACCTCAACGAGATGGTGATGTTCTGCGCGGTCAAGGCGCTGGCGCTGATGCCCGAAGTCAATGTGGGTTTTGCCGAGGGCAAGATCTACCGCCACGCGGACGTCAACATCGGCTTCGCCTGCGACACCCCGCGAGGCCTGCTGGTACCCGTCGTCAAGCAGGCCGGCACACTGTCTCTCGCCGATCTTGCCGTCCGCGTGAAAGCCCTCACCCGCCAGGCGCTGGACGGCGCCATCTCGCCGGACGATCTGGCCGGCGGGACCTTCACCGTCAGCAACCTCGGCGTCTACGGCATCGAGTCCTTCTCCCCCATCCTCAACCCGCCGCAAGTGGCCATCCTGGGCGTGAACTCGATTGATCTGAAAGCCGTGCGTAGGGACGGCGCTATCGTATTCGTGGAACACATCGGTCTGTCGCTCACCTGCGACCATCAGGTGATCGACGGCGCACCCGGCGCCCGCTTCCTCAAAGTCTGCCGCGAGCAGATCGAAAACGTGGAAGCCATCGCGGGATTGGAGATCTGATTTCTATGTACGATGTGATCGTTATCGGCGCGGGCCCCGGCGGATATGAGGCCGCCGCCCACGCCGCCAAACTGGGCGCCAAAGTGGCCGTCGTCGAGAGGGATTCCATCGGCGGCACATGCCTCAACGTGGGTTGTATCCCCACCAAAACTTTCCTGCGCTCCTCCAAGCTCTTTGCCGAATGCCGCCAGGCCGCCGCCTTTGGCGTGGAGCTCTCCGGCCTGCGTTTCAACCTCGCCGCGGTCGTGGAGCGCAAGAACAAGATCGTGCTCACGCTCACCCGCGGCGTGGAGAGCCTGCTCAAGCACAGCGGCGTGGAAGTCGTGCGCGGCAACGCAAGGCTGGCATCGAAGAGCACCGTGCAGGTGGGCGACCAGACGCTGACGGCGAAAAATATCCTTATCGCGACCGGCGCACGGCCCATCGTCCCGCCCATTCCCGGCATCGAGTCGAGCAGTGTGATCGACTCCTCGGGCGTGCTGCGCCTGACCGGGATGCCGATGACGGTGGCGATCATCGGAGGCGGCTACATCGGCCTCGAATTCGCCAGTTTCTTCGCCGCCGCCGGGGTTGAAGTGTCGGTGCTCGAAATGCTCCCGCAGATCGCCACGGGCTCGGACCACGACATTTCGAGCCGCCTCCAGCAGGCGCTGAAGAAGAACGGCGTCGTCTTTAAGACCTCCTGCATGGTGAAGGCAATCGAAGGCAACACCGTGCATTATGAGCAGTCCGGCGCGCCTGGCGCGCTGAGCGCCGAGTGCATCGTCAACGCCACCGGCCGCGCGCCCGTGGTGGAGGGGCTCGGGTTGGCCGAAGTGGGCGTGGATTTCGACCGCAAGGGCATCAAGACCAGCGACCGGGGCAAGACCAATATCCCCGGCATCTGGGCCTGCGGCGATGTTACGGGCCGCCGCCTGCTGGCGCACGCCGCCACGCGCGAGGGTCTGGTCGCGGTCAACAACATGCTCGGCAAGCCGGACCGCATCCGCTACGACGCCATCCCTTCCGTCATCTACACCCACCCGGAGGTCGCTAGCGCCGGTAAGACCGAGAATGAATTGAAAGCCCTCGGCATCGAATACAAGAAAGCGCTGCTGCCCATGGGCGTCGCCGGCCGCTTCCTGGTGGAAAACGATGGCGGGGCCGGAATGATCAAGGTGCTGGTGGGCGCGCGCTACGGCGAGATTCTCGGCGTCCACGCGCTCGGCGATCTGTCGAGCGAATTTATCGTGGCCGCGGCGGCGATGATCGAAATGGAAATGACCGTTTCCGATATCGAAGCCGTGGTCTTCCCGCACCCCACCGTATCCGAAGCGCTGAAGCTGGCAATCCTCGAAGCTGCCTGATAGGAGTCACTGTTTAGAATGCCGAAGTCTATTAGCCTGGAACCCGAAAAACTGCTGGCCCCTGGCCGCATCTCCTTCAAGGGCATCGAGATCAATGCCTACAACAAAACCGTCGAGCAGGAGCGGGCACTCTATTCACCGCGGGATTTCCTCGCCATCTGGCAGGACATGGCCGCCATCCGCGAGTTCGAGACCATCCTCAACGAGATCAAGATCAAGCGCGTCTACAAAGGTGTCCAGTACGATCATCTCGGCCCGGCCCATCTTTCCATCGGGCAGGAAGCCGCGGCCGTCGGCATGGCCTTCACCCTCACACCCGACGACCACATCTTCGGCTCGCACCGCAGCCACGGCGAGATCCTCGCCAAGGGCTTCTCCGCCATCCGCTGCCTCGACGACGGCGCGCTCCTCGGTATCATGCGCTCCTACCTCGGCGGAGCCATACTAGCGCCCCTGGAGAAGGCCCACTCGGGATCCGTGAAAGAGCTGGCCGTCAAGTTCCTGCTTTTCGGCGCCTACAGCGAGATCTTCGCGCGCGAAACCGGTTTCAACCGCGGCCTCGGCGGTTCCATGCACGCCTTCTTCGCGCCCTTTGGTATCTATCCGAACAACGCCATCGTCGGCGGCTCGGGCTCCATCGCCCCGGGAGCGGCCCTGTTCAAGCGCGTCAACCGCAAGCCCGGCATCGTGGTGGCCAATATCGGCGACGCCTCTTTCGGCTGCGGCCCCGTCTGGGAAGGCATCACCTTCGCCAGCATGGATCAGTACCGCAAACTGTGGAATCCGCAATTGGGTGGCGGGCTGCCCATCATCTTCAATTGCATGAACAACCACTACGGCATGGGCGGGCAACCTCTCGGCGAGACCATGGGCGTCGAGTTCATCGCCCGCATCGGCGCCGGCGTCAACCCGGACCAGATGCACGCCGAGCGCGTCAACGGCTACGACCCCCTCTCCGTGATCGATGCCTTCCGCCGCAAGAAACAGATCATCGCCGAGGGCCGCGGCCCCGTGCTCCTCGACACCGTGACCTACCGCATCAGCGGGCACTCCCCCTCGGATGCCTCCAGCTACCGCTCCAAGGAAGAGATCGAGAAGTGGCAGTTGGCCGATTCCCTCCTCGCCTTCCGCCAGCGCATGATCGAAGGCGGCGCGCTGCCGGCCGGGGACCTGGACGACGCACGCGCGGCCATGCAAACCACTGTCTTCGAGATGTTCCAACTCGCCGCAAACTACGATGCGGCGCCGCGCATCGCCATCACGTCCGAACTCCCGGGCGAGATGATGTTCTCCAATCGCAAGCTGGAGCAGACGGACGCCCGCACGCCGGAGTTCCTCGAAGACCTGGCGCAGAACGTGCGCGTGCAGCAGATCAAGACCAAGATCCGCACCCCGCTGCACGAAGGCAAGCCGGTTTCGAAGATGAAGGCGTTCAACGTCCGCGACGCCATCTTTGAAGCCATGCTGCACGGTTTTTCCGCCGACCCCACTATGGTCGCCTTCGGTGAGGAAAACCGCGATTGGGGCGGCGCGTTCGCCGTCTACCGCGGCCTCACCGAAGCCCTCCCCTACCACAGGCTGTTCAATTCCCCCATCTCCGAAGCCGCCGTCGTCGGAGCCGCCGTGGGCTATGGCCTCGAAGGCGGTCGCGTGGTGGCCGAACTGATGTATGCCGATTTCATGGGCCGGGCCGGCGACGAGATTTTCAACCAGCTCTCCAAGTGGCAGGCCATGTCCGCCGCCCAACTCAACATGCCCGTCGTGCTCCGCATTTCCGTCGGAGCCAAATACGGCGCCCAGCACTCGCAGGACTGGACCGCCCTGGTGCACCACATCCCCGGCCTGAAGGTGGTCTACCCCGTTACCCCTTACGACGCCAAGGGCATGATGAACGCTGCGCTTGCCGGCGCCGACCCGGTCGTCTTCTTCGAAAGCCAGAAGGTCTACGATTTCGGAGAAATGTTCGTTGAATCCGGCGTCCCCGAGGGCTACTACGAGATCCCCCTCTCGGAGCCTTCCATCAAACGGACCGGCAAGGACCTGACCATCATCACCTTCGGCCCGGCCCTTTACCCGGCAGTAGCCGCGGCGGATCAACTCGCCCAGCGTTACGGCCTCTCCGCCGAACTGATCGACCTGCGCTCGGCCTGCCCGCTGAATTACGAACCGCTCATCGAGTCCGTAAAGAAGACCGGGAAAGTCCTCCTGGCGAGCGACGCCGTGGAGCGCGGCGGCATCATGCAAAGCGTGGCCGCCAACCTCACTCAACTCGCCTTCGACTATCTCGATGCCCCCCCCGTAGTCCTGGGTAGCCGCAACTGGATCACCCCCGCCGCCGAACTCGAAGCCATGTTCTTCCCCCAGCCCGAGTGGTACCTGGACGCCATCCACGAAAAGCTACAGCCCTTGAAAGGCCACCAGCCCACCACCAACCAAACCAACGGAGAACTGGCCCGCAGGCTCAGGCAAGGCATCTGAGTTAGCTGAGTCTGCCGTCAGAGAAGCGCTCCCTCACGGTCGCGGCTCGGATCAGAGCCACGACCGTCAGGGAGTGGTTTCCGTCAAGAGAAAGACACTACGCGGTCTGGGTACTAGCGCCGCACAAACCGAACGCCCGTCACCCTGTTGCCGCCAAAGGTCACGTGCGTGACTTTGCCCTGCGCGTCGCGGCCGAACGTCACTTCCGGCATGAACCACGTGGCGCCGCGGAATTGGTCTTTCGCGACCGGAGTCAACGCGATCTCTCCATGGTGCGCGTGATCGGCGAACAACTTGCCTTCTCTCAACAGGATGGTGTACTGGGTCTCGAGTTCGTCGCTCCAGTAGGCGCCGGGATACTTCTCCAGGTCTTTGGGATCGAACGGTGTGAACGTGATTCGTTCTCCTTCGACGGTCCCGCCCATGCGTGTAAGTTTCATCGTCATGCCGGACCCGGCTTTCGGGGTGAACTCGACTTCGGCCTGCATTTGCTCGGCGTAGAAGCGCACCGGGCTGATGGGCTTTAGTTCCAGCGGGGACGAGCCCAGCGGGGCGGCGAGCAACTTGCCGTCTTTCTTTGTGACCTGAATCAGCAGATCCGCCAGGCGGTAATGGCCCTCATACGGGTCGATTGCGCCGGGAGCGAGCGTGACGAACGTGCGTGCCACGGTCTGCGCCCTGGGCGGCTCCTCGGTCATCTGCCGCTCCAGGCAGATGACGGCGACCTGATTGGCGGCGTTGCCGGCGTTGAACGTCGAGAGGTTGCTGGCAACCGCAATCCCAAGCCGTTGGTCCGGGAACCACACCACATAGCTTCGGTATCCGGCATCGCTGCCGCCGTGTGAGATAGTGCGCAACCCGCGATACCTGCCGGTCGACACGCCCAGGCCGTAGGGGATCGTCTCGCCGTTGGCCAGCACGGACTGCTCTTGTAGGCGCGCTATCGCTTTGGCTCCGCCGGCCTTCGGCTGCCGGAAATTATCGAGCCATTTCGCCAGGTCGGGCGCGGTGGTGAACAGGCTGGTCGCTCCCACGTTGGCATAGTTCAGCGGCGATGCCCGGTAGCCGCCACTGGCCGGCTCATACGAGTACGCGCGGTTCGGCACAATGCGCCGGTGGTCGTCGTGGAAGTGCGTCCGGCTCATCCCGAGCGGCCGGAAGATGCGCTCGTCGCAGAATTCGGGTAGCGGCTTGCCGGAAACGCGCGCCACGATTTCCGCCAGCAGTGTGAAGCCGCCGTTGGAGTAGAGATGCCTGGTGCCCGGCGCGAAGTTCAGTTCCCGTTGCCGGAACAGCATCCGCAGAATCTGTTGTTGGGTGATTACGTCATCGAGCCGCCACCCGGCAAGGCCGAGCGTCTGCCACTGGTCGCGAATCCCGCTGGTGTGCTGAAGCAGGTTGCGTATGGTCAGGCGGTGCCCGTAATCGGGGAGTTCGGGCAGGTACTTGTGAACGTCGTCCTCCAGCGCCAGCTTGCCGTCCTGTTCCAGCAGCACGATGGACATGGCCGTGAACTGCTTGGAGACGGAAGCGACGTGGAAGACCGTGTCCGGGGTGATGGGAACGTCATACTCCAGGTGGGCCGTTCCAAAGCCCTTCTGGTAAGTGAGCTTGCCGTCTTCGATGACGGCCACGGCCGCCCCGGGTGTACCCGGTTTGTTCCACTGCTTGAAAACTTCATCGATGCGGCGGGCTGTGTCGTCTTGAGCCGCATGAAGCGCAGCCGCGGCGGCTACCAGTATTAACGCACGTGGGAGCATGGGAACTCCTTTCCATCGGATACGGTAGCAGATTGCCCGGCTACGTCGGCGAGAGGTTTGATGGCTGAGAGCGAACTGTTCAGCAAGCGAACTGTCCGCGCACTCCATTCAAGAACGAGTATCACCCAAGAGCGACAGCGCCTGGCATTGCCCATCGCCTCACATCAGGACGACGGACTCGTGCAGCACTGGGAACCGCACGCTGCGCGCCAGGCAGCCGCCGCCACCGGCAGGTCATCCGATACTCGTGCGTGCGCTCTCCCGCCATACCTTAGGTTGGCATAGATGCGGTGAGGTTCCACGCAACGCCGGGGGGCTCCTCCGTAACAACCCCCGGTGCGCCTCCGATGTGGAATCTCCCACCGCACTACAAGGTACAGCACGGAACGCACCATTCCACGCCGCCCAGTAAACCTATTCTTATCAATATTTCCCTATGGACTTGCGCGGCCTTTTCGGTGTATGCCGTCCATCTTCGCCCGAATGGAACTCGCGGCGCGACCTCAGTGTCCTGCTCGATCTGATTGCCCGCGAAGCCGATCCGCGGTGACACCAACATCCAAAACATTTCTGTCCCCCTAACCCCTTCTCCAGGAATACCTTAGCTGCATTCGCCCCACCTCCCGCACCTCAAACTCACACCCCGGTGTCGTATGCTCGAGTCAGGGCGGCAGGCACGCGTCGCCTCTTTTCGAAATGAATCGACGGGCAGTTGAGACAAATTTGTCTTAACTTCTTCGTTATTTATTCGCCATTAATCTGATTAACTGGTTTATTATCAACACAACAAATTCATCCTAGTGAGACACGCATGTCTCAACTTGCGACATTGCCGCCGTCTTTTCCCACACGCAGCCGCCACCAGTTACAATACCTCCAGGTCTGAATAGCAACTATGCCGAGGCGTCTCGCCCGGAAGCTGATGCTCTCGATCACCGTCATCGTGATCATTGTGGCGGCGGTTTCCGGACTGGTCAATGTTTCAACCGAAGAGCAGCAGCTCCTGAACACCATCTTCCTTGGCGCCGACCAACTGTCCAAGGCCATCACCAGCGCCACGTGGCACGCCATGTTGGACGACCATCGCGAGGCCGCCTATCAGGTGATGCAGACCATCGCCCTCAAACAGGGGATTGACCGCATCCGCATGTTCAATCGCGCCGGGCAAGTGATGTTCTCCACCAATCCGGAGGACCGGGCCGGCGCCGCGCAAGCGCTGCCGGAAGGCCGCCCTCCCGACCTGCCTACGCGCGTGCGCATTTTCCGCGGCGCCAATGGCGGTCGCCGGCTGGCCATGGCCACGCCGATCTACAACGAGCCCTCGTGCAGCCAGGCGCAGTGCCACGCACATCCGGCGGAGATGAAGGTGCTCGGCGTGTTGGACCTGCGCCTGGACCTGGAAAGCGTGGACCATGAGGTGGCCGCCATGAAGCTCCGCGTCCTCGTGGTGACCGCGGTGGAAGTCACGCTGATCAGCCTGTTCATCATCTATTTCACCCGCCGATTCCTCAGCCGTCCCATCGACAAGCTCATCGAAGGCACCAAGGCCGTGAGCCAGATGGAACTCGACCAGCCGCTCGACATCGTGGGCAGCAGTGAGGAACTCGACGAACTGGCGCGCTCTTTCGACGTCATGCGCGACCGCTTGCGGATGGCGCTCGGCGAGATCAACCAGTTCACCCAGAACCTGGAGACCAAGGTCGAACAGCGCACGCAGCAACTCAAGGCCGCACAGAAGAAACTGTTGCAGAGCGATCGGCTGGCCTCGCTCGGACAGCTCTCCGCCAGCGTGGCGCACGAAATCAACAACCCCGTATCGGGCGTGCTGAACCTCTCCATGCTGCTACAGCGCATGCTGAAAGACGATGGCATTCCGCAGAATCGTATCCCAGAGTTCCGCAAGTATCTCGGCCAGGTGACCAGTGAGACCGCCCGCGTGGGGCGCATCGTGAGCGATCTCCTGGCATTTTCCCGGCGCGGCAAGCCGCAGCGCGCGCCGGCCGATCTCAACAAGATCCTCCGCATGACGCTCTCCCTGGTGGAACACAAGATGAAGCTCAGTAACGTCGCGGTGGAGACCACCTTGTGCGACGATCTTCCGGCGGCGCCGTGCGACCCCTCGCAGATCCAGCAGGTGGTGCTCAACCTGTTACTGAACGCGGCGGAGGCGACGCACAGCAAGACGGATCGGCGCGTGACTGTATCTACGGCCAAGGGAGACGGCGTCGTAATGCTCCATATCTCCGATAACGGCGATGGCATCCTTCCGGAGAATCTGGCCAGGATCTTCGACCCGTTCTTCACCACCAAGCCGGAGGGCAAGGGCGTGGGGCTGGGCCTCGCGGTGTCGTACGGAATCATCGAAGCCCACGGTGGCGATCTCGAGGTCAGAAGCGCTGTGGGAGAGGGCACCACGTTTACCGTGTCGCTGCCGCTGGTGCCGCCTGCCGCGCCGGCGGAACCGCCGCAGCCGGTTCTGGCGCGTAGGGAATGAAATATCTGTATGTGGCCGCCGCTGAAGAGGTGGAGCGCGGGGCGCTCGCCGCCGTGACCGCCCGCCTGGCGGCGGAATTCGGAGGTCCGGTGCGCGACATGGAACTGGGCAGTGTGGATTTCGCGTTCGATGCCGAGCGCCGGCAGTACGGCTCCATCCCGCTGCTCGATATGCTGCTCCGGCGTTGTCCCCCGGACGCCGCCAAACTACTGGCGGTGACGGAGCGGGATCTGTTCATCCCGGTGCTCACCTTCGTGTTCGGTC
Organism: Candidatus Solibacter sp.; assembly: GCA_026394025.1. GTDB lineage: Bacteria > Acidobacteriota > Terriglobia > Bryobacterales > Bryobacteraceae > Solibacter. The sequence goes on along the minus strand of JAPKZC010000927.1, from coordinate 9,717 downwards.
AGGCCCAACTGGGTGGCCGGGTGGGGGTGGTTTCCTTCGCCCGGTTGAGGCAGGAGTTCTATGGGCTCGCGGCCAATCGCGAGATTTTTCTGGAGCGGGCTTGCAAGGAAGCTCTCCACGAAACCGGCCATTTGTTTGGGCTGGTGCACTGCCCGGAACGCAAATGCGCGATGTCGCTCGCCACTACCGTCCGGCAGATCGATTTGAAAGATGACGCATTCTGCGCCGCCTGCGGGGCGCGGTTGCGGCGCAACCCCGAGGGAACACAAGTATGAAGACTCACTGGCAGATTCTGGTTGTGGACGACGAGGAGGTGATGTGCGAATCGCTCGCCGCCTGGCTCCGCGAGGACGGCTACGTCGTGGACACGGCCTCCTCCGGCCGCGATGCGGTGGAGAAGGCACGGCTGCGCGACTACGCCATTTACTTCGTCGACCTGAAGATGCCCGGTGGCATGGACGGCATAGAAACCATGATGCAGATCCGGCGCCTCCACCCGGAGGCTTCCATCATCATCATCACGGCCTATGCCACCGTGGACACGGCCATCACCGCCATGAAGGAAGGCGCGCAGGAGTACATCGTCAAGCCGTGCAATCCCGAGGAAATCTCGCTGCTGGTCAACCGCATCATCAAGGTGAAGAACCTGCAGCGCGAGAATACCATCCTGCGCAAGAAACTGACGCGGCAGTACTGTGTGCACGACGTAGTCAGCAAGAATCCGCGGATGCAGGAGATCATGGCCTTGTGCGGCGAGATCGCCAGCCTGCGCAGCACGGTCTTGATCCAGGGCGAGAGCGGCACCGGCAAGGAACTGGTGGCGCGCGCCATCCACAACGCCGGCGACCGGGCGTCGAAGCCCTTCGTGGCGGTGAGTTGCGCGGCGCTGGCGGAGACGCTGCTGGAGAGTGAGTTCTTTGGCCACGAGAAGGGCTCTTTCACCAGCGCCAATCAGCAGAAGCGCGGCAAGTTCGAGATGGCCAACACCGGCACCATCTTCCTGGACGAGATCGGCGACATTTCGCCCAAGCTGCAGGTGGACCTGCTGCGCGTCCTGCAGGATCGCAGCTTTTACCGCGTGGGCGGCAGCGAAGAGGTGCGCGTGGATGTGCGGGTGGTGGCGGCGACGCATGTCAATCTCCAGCAGGCGGTGGCGGAAGGAAACTTCCGCGACGATCTGTACTACCGCCTGAACGTGATTGAGATTCGCATCCCCCCGCTGCGTGCGCGCCGCGAGGACATTCCCCTGCTGGCGGATCATTTCGTGGAGCGCCTCTCTCACGAGTTGGGCAAAGACGTGAGCGAGGTCAGCGAGGGAGCGCTACGCCTGCTCCTGGATCACAACTGGCCCGGCAACGTGCGCGAACTGGAGAACGCCGTGGAGCGCGCGATGGTGACTTGCCGAGGTCCCGTTTTGACCGAGAGCGACTTCGGGTTCCTGGCACAGGCCGCGGCGCCTGCCCCGGTTTGGGCCGTCCCCGCCGGTATGACCATCGAGGACATGGAGAAGGTACTGATCACGGCCACCATCCAGCGCACCCAGGGCAATATCAAGGAGGCGGCTTCGGTGCTGGGGATCGATCGCTCCACGCTCTACGAGAAAATCAAGAAGTACGAGATTCCAAGATAGGTTCACCGGGCGGGTCGCCGCCGCCCTTATCGTCCTCCTCGGCGTACATGCGCACGATCTTTGGCTGGTTCATGACGCGCATCAACTCCTCGATTTCATCGGGCCGCATGGCGACCCCCATCATGCAGCCACCACACAGTACCGCGGCGGAAAGCGCGAAGCCAGCGGGCGTGAACGCCGCCAAAAGCAGGACCGCCACCATCAGCAGCGCGAGCAGTTTCCGCGAGGAATTCATGTCGGTCCTATATCGATCGTACCGCGATAGCGTGCTAGAGGTGGGACAGACGATCGCCTTTTGTCGTCTGTCAACCATCCGCGCTTTAGCGGCGCGAGACCGGATCACCAAAGGCGACGGTCTGTCCCACCTTTTCAGCGCGGGTACGCACCCATGATCTTCTTCACCAGTCCGTGGAACCGGTGAAACCAGGGTGTGCCATCAAAGAACATAAAGGGGCACTCGCCCTCGATTGCGATGATCCCGTTGGCCTTGCACATCTGTAGCGCGCCGTCGGTGAGAGACCCCTGGCCGCCGCCACGGTAGAACCAAATCCGCTTAATCCCGAGTTCCATGCACTCTCGAACCAGCAGGTCGGTGACGGCCGGGGACGTCATCAGCAGGACGCTATCGACCGGTGGCTGGATGTCCCGCAAATGGGTAAATGCGCGGGCGCCCTCCAGTTCAGTGACTTCGAGGTGCACGGGAACGGGCTCGTAGCCCCGCTTCCTGAATTCGCGGAACAGGGCGCGAGAGAAGTCCTTCGGCTGGCGGGAGACGCCGGCAAACGCAAAACGTTTTTGCGCCAGGAAATCCTGAATGTTCTCCATTCGGGTCATTTCGGACTCAAGCCTCCGTTTATAGTGTAGCGGGCTTTTTGTTAGCCTGTGCACATGCTTCTTTTGCTTGCCGTGTTCACGTTATTGACGGGCGCCGGGCTCGCCCAGCAGGCGGTCCCGTATTTCACGGAGCCGGCCGTGGCGCCCAATCGCGCTGAGATTGCGTTTGTCTCCGCCGGGGACATCTGGAGCGCGCCGCTCGCTGGCGGCGAGGCGCATCTGCTGGTTTCGCATCCGGCCAATGAGACCCGGCCCATGTATTCACCCGACGGCACCCGCCTGGCGTTCGTTTCCAACCGCACCGGGAACGGCGATCTCTACGTCCTGAACTTGAGTACCGGCGCGCTCCAGCGCATCACTTTCGACGACGCCGCGGAGCAGCTCGATGCCTGGTCGCGCGACGGCAAGTATCTGTACTTCTCCTCGTCCGCGCAGGAAGTGGCGGGCATGAACGACATCTTCCGTATCAACGCCGAAGGCGGCATGCCGGTGGCAGTCAGCGCGGACCGCTACGTCAACGAGTTCTTCTCGGCTCCCTCGCCGGACGGGAAGTCGCTCGCCTTCACGGCGCGCGGCAACACAGCGAGCCAGTGGTGGCGGCACGGCCACAGCCTCTGGCTGGCGACGTTCGGCGGCGCGCCGAAATACCAGAAACTGGCCGGAGGCGCGTTCAAATGCATGTGGCCCATGTGGAGCGGCGACGGCGCGCGCGTCTACTTCATGAGCGATCAGGGTGGCGCGGAGAACCTCTGGGAAGCCCGCCCCAAGGGCGGCGCGCCCAGGCAGGTGACGCAGTTCCGCGACGGCCGCGTTCTCTGGCCCAGCATCTCCTACGACGGCAAGATCATCGTCTTCGAGCGCGAGTTCGGCATCTGGAAGCTGGATACCGCCACCGGCAAGACGGCGCCCATCGAGATTACGCGCCGCGGCGCCACGGGCACACCCGAAGTCAATCACCTTTCGCTGACCAACCAGTTCCGCGATCTGGCCCTGGCGCCGGACGGCCGCAAGCTCGCCTTCACCGCGCACGGCGAGGTGTTCGCGGCGGCGGCCCGCGAGGCCGGAACAGCGGCGCGCATCACGCGCACCACAGCCAACGAGAATCACATCGCGTGGTCGCCCGACAGCCGCCGCATGGTGTACGTCTCAGACCGCGACGGCGCCTATCGCCTCTATCTTCACGATTTCGCCGGCAGCGCCGAGACTCGCCTCACCAGCGACGCTGGCTCGGAAACCGCTCCCGTGTGGAGCCCTGACGGGAAGCTGCTCGCGTTCGTGCGCGACGGCAAGCAGTTGTGCGTGTACGATGTGGCGGCGAAACAGGTGCGCACCCTGGCCACCGGACACTTTCCGCGCCCTCCGTTCGGCTCTAACCGCTTCTATGCCTGGTCGCCCGACAACCGGTGGATTGCCTACTTCACCACCGGCGACCGCAGCTTTGAGAACATCTTCGCGGTGCCTGCCGCGGGCGGCGAGCCGCGCCAGATCACCTTCCTCGCCAACACCAACAGCGGCACCGTGCTCTGGGCGCCCGATGGAACGTACATTCTGTTCGACACCAACCAGCGGACCGAGAACAACAATATCGCACGCCTCGACCTGGTGCCGAAGACGCCACGCTTCCGCGAGGACCGCTTCCGCGATCTCTTCCGCGATACCCCGCCGGCCGCTGCAACGCCGCCGCGGACGCAGGACGCCGCGCGCCCCGAGGCGCGTCCCGCCGCGGCGGAACGTACGCCGGTCAAGCCGGTGGAAATCGCCTTCGAAGGAATCCGCAGCCGCCTGAGCATGCTGCAAACCGGCCTGGACGCGCGCTTGCAGCAGATTTCCCCGGATGGCAAGATTCTGCTGCTCTCGGCGTCGGCGGCGCGGCAGCAGAATCTCTACACCTTCCCGTTGGACGAACTGGCCACGGAACCGCCGGTGGCGCGCCAGATCACCACCACGGCCGGGGGCAAGACCGGCGCGCAGTTCTCCCCTGACGGCCGCGAAGTCTACTACCTGGAACAAGGCCGCATTGCCATCGCGACCCTGGAAACCCGCCTTTCCCGGCCGCTCGCCGTGACCGCGGAAATGGACGTGGATTTCGAACAGGAGAAGACCGAAGTCTTCGCCGAAGCCTGGCGCTACCTGAACGACAATTTCTTCGATCCGAAATTCAACGGCGTGGATTGGAATGCCGCCCGCCAGCGCTTCGCCCCGCACGTGGCCGGCGCCCGCACACCCGACGAATTGCGCCGCGTGCTCTCCCTGATGCTGGGCGAGCTGAACGCCTCCCACATGGGAATCTCGGCGCCCATTGCAGGCGCTGCCGATGGACCGCCGCGCGGGACGGTGGGCAAGTTGGGGCTGCGCTTCGATGCCGCCGAATATCTGAGCGCGGGCAAACTCCGCGTGGCGGAAGTGATCCCGCTCGGGCCGGCCGCCGTCGCAGGCGGCATTAAGACCGGCGACTACCTGGCCGCGGTGGATGGCGCGGTAATCGCGGCGCACACCAATCTGGACGAGTTGCTGAATCACAAAGTGGATAAGCGCGTCGTCCTGACCATCAACGACACCTCCGGCAAGCGGGAGGTGGTGGTGCGGCCGGCCTCCATGCAGACCGAGAAGGAACTGGTGTACCGGCAGTGGGTGGATTGGCAGCGCGCCTACGTGGCGAAGGTCAGCGGCGGGCGCTTGGGATACGTCCACATTCGCGATATGTCGGCACAGGCGCTGGAGCAGCTATACCTCGACCTGGATTCGGAGAACCAGGGCCGTGAGGGTGTGGTGGTGGATGTGCGTAACAATAACGGCGGCTTCGTGAACGTGTACGCCATCGACGTGCTGGCGCGCCAGAGCTACCTGAAGATGGCGGGGCGCGATGAGCCGCCCGCTCCGGCGCGCGCCGTGCTCGGCCAGCGCGCGCTCGAGCGTCCTACCATTCTGGTGACCAACCGGCACTCGCTCTCCGACGCCGAGGATTTCACCGAAGGCTATCGCTTCCTGAAGCTGGGCAAGGTGGTGGGCGAGCCCACCGCCGGCTGGATCGTCTATACCAGCAACGCCACCCTGATCGATGGCAGCGCGCTGCGCTTGGGCGGGCGGCGCGCCGATGGAGATGAACCCACGCCCGGTGGATATCGCCGTGGACAAACCCGTCGGCGAAACCGGGCGCGATAGTCAGTTGGACGCCGCATCCCGTGAACTGCTGAAACAGATCGACACGAAGAAATGACGTTCGGCCGGCCAGGGAATCGCTGGCGTGAGGTGTGGCAGGCCTTCGCCCCTACCAATCCAAGCGAAGCCCGGACGCCTACTTCACTCCCGTGCCGGCGATCCGCCGGTCAGAACCGTCACCCGCGCGAAGCCCTCTTCCGTGGTGGGCGGCGTCAGTTTGGCCGCCATTTTTGTCAGCGCCTCGGCCGGCACCACGCGTTCGCGCCGCGTATTCCGGTCGAGGCAGATGGCGAGCGGCACATCGAAGAACACCGCTTCCACGTCGCATCCCCAAACGCGCCCGATCTCCAGATACGGCCGCCTCTCCTCCGGCGTGAGATTGGTGGCATCCACATAGGTGACGGGGCGGCCGATCGCAAGGCGCTGCACCAGCAGATAGCGTAGCGTCTCGAACACCCGCACGTGGATCGTCTGGTCGGTCTCATCGTCCGCCAGCAGCTTGCGGATGCCGTCCGAGGAGAGTCCCCGAACGCCCACCTGCTCCAGGTAGGTGGACTTGCCCGAACCCGGAAGCCCCACCAGCACCACGACCCGCATCACAAATCAGCATAGCGAACTGGAGCCCCCTCCCGCCCTCCTGGGTTCCAGTACTCAACCGGTTGCCTGCCCAGCCCTAAAGGCGTATCCTCTTCCCATGCGGGCAGGAACCTTAATCGTCGCGATTCTGGCGCCGGTGTTGTGTGCCGCCGGAGGCGCAGGCACCTTCCGCGCCGGCACTTCCCTGGTGCTGGTCAACGTTTCGGTTCTCGATCCGAAGGACCGGCCGGTCATCGATCTCTCGCAGACCCAGTTCCGCATCCTCGACAACGGCCGCGAGCAGCCCATCCGCTTCTTCGCTCACGAGGACGCGCCGGTTTCCCTCGCCGTCATCCTGGACGCCAGCGGCAGCATGACCGCCAAATGGAGCCGCGCGCGCAACATGCTGGCCAGCTTCTGCGAAAACCTGGCGCCCGGCGACGAGTTGTTTCTGGTCACTGTGGAGCAGCGCCCCAGGTTGATGACCGATTACACCAGCGATTGCGCCGAAATGCAGAACCGGCTGCTGCTCACCAGGCCGCACGGCGCCACCGCCCTGCTCGACGCCATTCCGCTCGCGGTGGCTCATCTGAGCCATGCCCGCCATGCCCGCCACGCCATCCTCATCATCTCCGATGGCGGGGAGAATGCAAGCCGCACCCGCCTGGCCACCATCCGCAGCATGGCGCAAGAGGCCAACGCGCAAATCTACTCGGCCACCCTGGGGCTGGAGGCCGGTTTCGCGCGCTCCGCGTGGCCCGGCGAAGCCGACGGCCCTGAACTGCTCGGCGAAATTGCGGAATTCACCGGTGGGCGCGCCTTCGCCATTGACGACCGGCGCCGCATCGCCGACGCGGCCGCATCCATGGCCCGCGAGATTCACGATCAATACGTCATCGGATACCAGCCCCCCGCCGCCACCGACGATGGGAAATACCACCGCATCTCCGTCAAAGTGCAACGCGACCCGTCGCAGCCCCGCCTATCCCTTTTTCACCGCAACGGCTATCGCATCGTCCAATGATCCCGGGGCCTCCCGCTGCCGGAGGCCGCCGCCGCAACCGTTGTAGCTTGCCGGTCAATCTCAAGCCAAGGGCCTTAACCGAAAATACCCGCCAGCGATGCCGCGCCCAATATCCAGACCAACCACGGCAGGAACACCGCGGTCATCGCCCCGCCCATCGAAAGGTCTCTCCCGCCCGCCGCCTTGAGTCCGATGCCGACCAGCACCAGCTTCCATAAGGTGAAAAGATCCAGCGCCGAGGCCAGCGAGTAGATGAACTTGGAGGTGGTCGTGGGGTCCATGAAAGCGCCTGGATTGAAGACCAGCGGGTTCTGCAGGTTGAAATCTTCGGGAGGCTTCATGAACATCACCGCGATCGCCAGCGCCGCCATGATCACCCCTGGCAGCGAGGAGTAACAGAGGACCGCGAACACCTGCTTGAGCCGCACCTGCGCGGACATCATGCCTTTCACGATGCCCATCAGGATCGCCGCCCAGATCATCGTTATCAGGGGAACGCCCAGCAGGATGCCTGCATACGCGGGGATGGGCACGACCTTCAGCTGCAGTTGGAGCGCCTGCTCCTTCTGTTCCGGCGACATCTGCGCCGCGCGCGAATTGGTCTCGAAAGCGTGACGCATCATGCGCTCCCAGCCCACATGCTGCGCGAACAGCACCATGAAACACAAGGAAGTGACAATCACCAGGATGAGCGGCGCCCAGAAGCCAGGGCGCGCTGCCACATCCTCAAAGGTCTTGCCGGGTTCAAAGAAGACGCCCGTCAGCCGCGAGCCCTCTCCCAAACCCTTGGGCTGGGGCTCCTCTTCCGGTAGTAGTTCAGGAGTCATATCAGGACCGATTGTACTCCAGAGTTCGCACGCGCGCTCGGCTATTATGAAGGCTCCACGGGAAGATGCGCCATCGCGCGGTAAGGCGCGTGCGTTCGCAGCGTCGCTTTCAGAACATTGCACATGGCCTGGCACGCGCTAAAATAGGGGTTTGCCCTCGCCCATTGACGCCCAATCGTTTTCCGTAAAGCGCTCCCAGGTGGAGTTCCACAACTTCGCCTCGCTGGGCGAACCGGAACGCGCCATCGCCTACTACCTGGACGAGAACGTCCGCCGCGCCGCCGTCATTGAGGCCCACCGCAAGTTCATCGGTCCCATGACCCCCTTTCTGGAGATCGGCGCCAACGCCGGGCACACCAGCTACATGCTGGCCAACCAGTTCGGCGGCGAAGGCTTCGCACTCGATATCTCCGCCGACGCCCTGCGTCACGGCATCGCCCTCAAGGACAGATGGCAGCTTGCCCGCGAGCCCATACGCGTGGCGGGCGACGCCGTCAACCTGCCGTTCCGCGACGGGTCCATGCAGTTCGTGATGGCTTGCCAGATGCTCAGCCAGTTCATGAACATCGAAAGCGTCTTCCTCGAAGTGAAGCGCGTGCTGGCTCCGGGCGGCGTCTTTCTGTTCACCGAGGAACCGCTGCGCCGCCTGCTGAGCCTGCGCATCTACCGCACTCCCTACCAGGACCGCATGAAACCGTGGGAGCGCAAGCTGTTCGACTGGGGACTGCTCGGCTATCTGGCGCGCGACGTCATCGGCGCGGAACAGGAAGAGAGCTTCGGCATCCGCCAGAACCACAAGATGTACCTCAGCGACTGGCACCGGCTGATCATCAAACACTTTGCCGAACACCGCTACCAGCCCTTCGTCCCCGAGCGTGGTTGGGGCGAGCGGATTGTCAAACGCGCCGCACTCAATGAGTGGTGGGCGGCACGCCTGCTGGGCGGAACCCTGGCCGCCATGTGCAAGAAAGCCGGCTCGTCCCAGCCGCTTCCCTGTATCGACCGTTTCGAGACCCTGCTGCGCTGCCCGGATTGCCACGGCAATCTGGAGCGCGACGGCGGCGATACGCTGGTCTGCGCCTGCGGCTATGGCGCGCCCAACGAGGGCGGAGTGTACAATTTGCTGCCCGCCGCCCTGCGCGCCGAACTCTACCCCGGCGACCGCGCCGACGTGATCGATTTCTCCCTGCCCAGCCACACCGCCCGCCTGGGCGACGGATGGTACGAACTGGAAGGCGACTATGGCAACAAATACCGCTGGATTGGCCCGCGGGCGACCGCCGTGCTGCGCCGCGCCCACCTGGCGCCGCAGAGGCTGCGGATTCGCGGCTTTGCGCACCAGGCCCAGTTCGCCCAAGGCCAGCCGGTGGTGGAAATCCGGGTCAACGGCGTGCGCGTGGCGCAGCACGCACTGGAGCGCGTCGGGTTGTTCATCATCGAAGCGGATCTTCCCGAGGCGGAAACCTACAACATTGAGATCGCAGCCGCGCCCGCCTGGACTGCGGACACTGACGACCGGACCTTTACCGTCAACATCAGCATGATCCGCCTGGTAGACGCAGAATCGTGAAACAAATCGGAGCTTTCGAGCGTAATAAGGTGATCGAGGGCAATTTATGCGCGCCAAGTTCATTCTTCCGGCAATCGCCGCGGGTCTCGTCGTGCTC
>JAPKZC010000382.1 GCA_026394025.1 Candidatus Solibacter sp. | reverse complement strand
GCGATTGCGCCACCAGCCCCCGCGCGTCCACCGGGTAGAACGACACGTTCGCCCGGATCGCCGCGTTGGTCGTCGCCTGGAACTGCGCCTGGTTGTCGATCCCGTTCAGGTTCAAACCGCTGGCGAAGTATACCAGCACCTTCTTCTCGTTGAGCTGTCCCAGCATCTTGACCGCGGTCTGTAACGCCCCCAATTGCCGGTCCGTCGTGAACAGGTTGAACTCGCTGTCGTCCTGGCCGAACGCCGCGCCCGTGTCCGCAGTGCTCTCGTCGTTGGCGTTCTCGCCCATCCCCGCGTCGGCGATGAACAGCTTGTTGATCACCGCTTCCAGGTCTTCGCGCTTGTCCGTGAAATCCTGCAACACCTGCACCGACGCCCCGTTGAAGGACATAATCGCCATCAAATCCGCCGGCAGCATCTGCTTCTGGATGAACTTCATCGCCGCCGTTTCCGCCCGGATCTGGTCCGGCACCGGCATCGCGCTCATGTCGAAATACATCGCCATCAGCCGCCGGTCGCGATAGCGTATGTCGCCCGGCCGCTCCGGCGTAATCTGGTGCGCCGTCACCCCCGGAATCGCCGGAGTCGCCACCGCTGCCGCCGGCGCCGCCTCCGTCCGCCTCACCTGCGCCGGGGGCGCTATCTCGTCCAGCGTCTGATACTCGCAGAAACTGATGGTCTGCAACACGCCGTCTTCGGTAATCGTGAAATCCTTCGCCGTCAGCCCCTCGACCGGCTTTCCGTCCTTGTCCTTCACCGTCACCGTCTCAATCACCAGTTGGGTGTTGGCCTGAAACTTGACGACGCCATTCGCGGCCCCCTGTGGGGTCTGCACGGGCTGTTGTGCCCCGGCCAGCAGCACCAAAATCAGTGCCATGGAAATTGCTTTCATGGTTAGAATCTCCACCGCAGGGTTGCTTGCAGGCTACGCATGGCGTTGGCCGTCATCGGCAGGCCGAATTGCGCACTGCTCACCACCGTGTTCCAACTCGGATATGTTACGTGATTGAGCGCGTTGGTGGCGTCGAATCGAAAGTCGAGCTTCTCCCCGAAGGTGCGCCCCAAGGACGCGTTCATGATGAATTGCGATGGCCCCACAATCGAATTCCTCCCCGCCGTGCCCCACTGCCCCGCCTTCGGCGCCGCGTACGCCGCCGGATTCAGGTGCCGCCCCGGCGGAGCCGCCTGCACCGAAGCCCCCGTCGTGTCCGGCCGTATGGTCCCCGTCACTCCCGTTCCCTTCACCGCCGAAACATAGATCGGCGACGCCGGCAGCCCGCTGCCCATGGTGATGTTGCTGATCAGCGTCCACCCTTTCAACGCCGCCCCCTTCCACCCGTGCAGCAGTGCTCCCCCGCGCACCCCCACACCCGACGAATACTGCGTCTGCAAGGTCAACTGGTGCCGCTGGTCGAAGCTCGAAGGGCCGCGCTCCGCACTCAGGTCCAGCCAGTTTTGCGCGATCACGGAGTTCCCCTGCCCCTTGCCGCCCAGCGCCGCGTTGTCGTAGGCGCGCGCATACGTGTATTGCGCCGTCGCCGTCAGGCCGTTGTGCAGCCGCCGCCGCAACTGCAACACGCCGCTCTCCCGCGTCGAATTGCCATTCGAGGTCAAAAATGTAAACCCCGAGGGGCATAACGGGCAGGGGTCCACGGCGCCCGCCGGATACGTGTTGGGCAGAAATGCCTGTACCGCGCGCGTGCCCTTGATGCCGCTGTAAGTCGCCGTCATCACCATCGCCGCCGGCAGATCCTTCTGCGCCGAAACCTGCCATGTCTGCGCGTTGCCGATGCGGAAATCCGGGTCTATGGCGAACGTATTCGGCGTCACCCCCGGCGTCGTATTGAACCCGTTGGCCAGCGTCAGTGGATTGAGCGGGCTGTTCTGCACGCTCAGGCTTTTCGAGAGCGGCGATTGCTGTGCCATCTGCGTCGCAATCGAATTGTAGACCGACGTGTTGTAAGTCACCCCGTACCCCGCCCGAATCAGCAGCGATGAGCCGAATATCGGCCGCCACGAAAGCCCAATGCGCGGCTGAATCCCACGCTTGTCCGGGCGTACCAGCGAATCCGGATACTCCCGCCCGGTTAGCGCTCCGGTTGGACTGCTGCCCAGTACCGGCGTCTGCCTCCTGAATCCCTCCGTGATGTCCAGATTCACTAGCCGGCCGTACTTCTCCACAATCGGGCTCGTGTACTCCCAACGCGCCCCCGCGTTCAGCGTGAAGCCCGCGCCCACCCGCCAGTCGTCGGTGAAATAGGCGTCGTAGGAAGTCAGTCGCGCGGAAGTACTTATCCGCGTTGCCGAAGGCGATCGAACTCGTGTCCGGAGTCCCCAGCAAAAAGTCCGCCCAGTCGCTTCCCGTTCCGGCCACACCCACCCCGTTGGCCGTGGCCTGCGTCGCCGCCCCGGTGAAACCGAAATTGCCGCGCGCGTCCTGCTGCGAAAGCAGGTTGCTTTGCAGGCGGCGTATGTCGCCTCCCATCGTGATATTGTGCGGCCGCTTCAGCCACATCACCGAATAGGAAAGTGCGCTGGTCTGGTTGCGCGTGAAACTTTGCTGCCCGTCGCCCAGTCCCGCGAAGCCGCTGGAGAACGAAAGGCTGGGAGGTCCCCAGTTTTGCGGTGATTGTTGCCGCCGATCCCCGCCTCGCCCGATACATTAATCCGGTTGGCGAAGTACGGCGTGTTGCGCACCGACATCCGGCTGTACTGCGCGCCCAGCGTCCCGTACAATGTCCTGTCGAAGGTGTGCCGCCAGCTTACATTCGTATTGATCCCCGAAGTGCTGTTGCTGTCCACAAAATGAAACAGATTCGGGTTGTCCGCGCTGGTGCGCTGGTAGCCCAGACTGCCATTCACCGTATTGCGCGGGTTGATCATCTTGTTGACTCGCGCCTGCACGGCGTCCGAATCGGCCGTGCCCACCAGCGGAATCTGGTAGTTGTACTGCGCCGATGGGTCGAAATTGGGCAGCGGATAGAAGTTCATCAGCGCCTTGGCCTGGGGCGCGATCCGCGTCGCCGGAATCGCGCTGCCGGGGAAGGGCGCGCCCGTGGAGGGGTCAATCGCCCGCACGGGATTGCCCAGTGGGTTCAAGGTTCGCGAGAGATCGCCGGTGCGCTCCGCCTCGGTCGGCATCAGGGAGGTTTGCGTGCTGGCGTTGCGGTTGCGCATGCCCTGATAGTTGACGAAAAAATTCCCGTTGTTGGTGCGGAACAGGTGCGGGATGCTCAGCGGGCCGCCGAACGACATGCCGAAGCGCAGGTGGTTGTATGCCGGCTTGGGCGTATTCTGACCCGTGATGGAGAAGCTGCGCGCGTTGAGCGCCGAGTTATCCAGAATCGAACTGAGGTCGCCGCGATACCCCGAACCCGGTCCCTTACGGAAATTGCCGATGGCGCGCCGCTCCACCCCGTTGCTCACGCTGCCGTTCACCAGTAAGGCGTCGCTCGCGCCCGAGCTGGCTTCATCGATACCTGGGGCTGCGGGTTC
>JAPKZC010000533.1 GCA_026394025.1 Candidatus Solibacter sp. | reverse complement strand
TCGAACTCGTCGTCAGCAACCAAGCCGACCTGGCCGGACTGCCGCCCACGGCCATCGCCAGCGCGCGCGAAAGCGCTCAACGCAAGGGACTGGAAGGCTGGCGCTTCACGCTGCAAGCGCCGGACTATTTCGCGGTGATGACTTACCTGGACCAGAGCGCCATCCGCCGCCATGTGTACGAGGCCTTCGCGGTGCGCGCCGCCGGCGGGGATCGCGATAACCGGCCCATCGTCACGCGCATCATCGAACTGCGCGGCGAGCGAGCGGCGCTGCTGGGCTTCGCCAACTTCGCCGATCTCGTACTGGAAGATCGCATGGCGCATACCGGCGACCGGGCCCTGGCGTTCCTCGATGATCTCAAGGCGAGGACGGAGCATCGCTTCCGCGAAGAGAACCGGGAGTTGTTCGAATTCCGCCGCTCCCTGGAAGGCCCGGATGCGCCCGCGCTGGCCCCGTGGGACGTCGCCTACTACGCGGAGAAGCAGCGCACCGCGCTCTACGATTTCGACGAGGAGGCGCTGCGCCCCTACTTCCCCATGGAGCGCGTGGTCGGCGGTCTCTTCGAACTGGCGCACCGCCTCTACGGCATCCACGTGGAAGAGGAATCCGGTGTTCCCGCTTGGGACGCCGACGTGCTCTATTACGGGGTCCGCGACCATGAAGGCCTCTTTCTGGGCAGCTTCTATGCCGACTGGCACCCCCGTGAAAACAAGCGTGGCGGCGCCTGGATGGACGGCCTGATCACCGGCGGTCCCACCGCCGGCGGCTTCCGCCCACACGTGGGATTGATCTGCGGCAACCTCACGCCGCCGGTTGGCGGCAAGCCCGCGCTGCTCACTCACCGCGAAGTGGAGACCATCTTCCACGAGTTCGGCCACCTCTTGCACCACCTCTTGAGCCGCGTGGAAATCCGCTCGCTGGCCGGCACGAACGTCGCTTGGGATTTCGTCGAACTGCCCAGCCAGATTATGGAGAACTGGTGCTGGGAGCGCCAAGCCCTGGACCTTTTCGCGCGCCATTACGAGACCGGCGCGCCCATCCCCGACGACCTGTTCCAGAAGATGCAGCGGGCGCGCACGTTCCGCGCCGCCAACGCGCAGATGCGGCAGGTAGGCTTCGGCTTCATCGATCTGCTGCTGCACATGCGTTACGATGCGGCGCGCGACGGCGACCCCGTGGCCTTCACGCGAGGCCTCTTGCAGGAATTCAGCCCGGCCCCGCTGCCCGCCGAACACGCCATGATCGCCGCCTTCACCCACCTGTTCGGTTCCCCGGTGGGTTACGGCGCCGGCTATTACTCGTATAAGTGGGCAGAGGTGTTGGAGGCCGACGCCTTCACCCGCTTCCGCGATGGCGGCATCTTCAGCTGCGAGATTGGCGCCGCTTTCCGCCGCGAGATTCTGTCGCAAGGCGACAGCGAAGACCCCGCGGAACTCTATCGCCAACGCCTTGCTGGTGCGCTCCGGCCTGGCGTAGCGGCCGCTGGCGAGGCTTCCCTTTCCCGAATTTCCCATGTAATCTGTGGTGGGAGCAAGACTATGACACAGACAGGCTCAGCCAAAGTCGAGTGGAATCCCGAGAAGAAGCACTGGCAGGTGGTGATCCAAGTGGGCGCCGAGGTGATCCGGCGGCAGTGCGCGAAGACCCCGCGCGCGGCCAGCGACCCGGAACTCCGAACCCTCGCAATGGAGACCGCCCGCGACGAGGGCTACGCGCTCGACGAGGCGCAAGTCTCCATCGTGCACTAACGCCAGTCTATGCTGTCAATAGATGGAATGGCATAAGATCCTCGACCCCGACAGCGCGGACCTCGACCGCCTGGCGGAACGCTATCACCTCCACCCCCTCCACATCGAGGACTGCCGCCATCGCAACCAAAGCGCCAAGATCGAAGAAAACGCCGGCTACATCTTCACTGTGATGAAGGGCGTCCGCCTGGATTCCGACGGCGAACTGCAAACCGCCGACCTCGACATCTTCCTGGGGCCGGATTTCGTCATTACCGTACTGGAAGACGATTGTCCCGAGCATCATCGACCACATGGTGGACACCTACCTGCCCGTGCTCGATCACTTCGACGAAGTGATCGACGGGCTGGAAGATCAGGCGCTGGAAGCTCCCACGCCCCAGACGCTGGCGGGCATCTTCGAAACCAAGCGCAACCTGATCGTCCTGCGCCGCGTTCTGGTGAATACGCGCGATGTGGCCAGCCATTTGCAGCGCACCGAGTCGCCCTACATCAACCGCGATATGTGGCCCTTCCTGCGCGATGTCTACGACCACGTGGCGCGCAACCTGGACACCGTGGAAATGCTGCGCGACCTGCTGGCCGGCGGGCTTGACGTCTACCTTTCCAGCGTGGCCAACCGCACTAACCAGGTGATGAAAGTGCTGACTGTCCTGGGCACGGTGGCGCTGCCCGCGGTGGTGGTTTCCAGCATCTACGGCATGAACGTGAAGGGCTTGCCCGGCGCCGAGTCTCCCCATGCCCTCGCCATCGTTTTCGCCGTCATGGTGGTGACCACCGTGCTGTTGCTGTGGGTGCTCAAGCGCTTTCGCTGGCTGTAATATCCGGATGTGAACGCGGATTTGCAGGGCGGACGTCGAGGCGCCGCGGAGTGACTGCACCAGGACCAGGGAATGGGGTCACAATACCTAAGGAGGTGATGCCATGAAGCGCAGTGAGTTTATGGCGCGAGTCGCGGGCGGCGCATTGGCCGTTTCCGCTGTGGGTGCGATGGCGGATGACGGGCCGTTTGCGACCACGGAGGTTCAAATCGAGCGCGCGCTGCCGGGGAAGCCACATGCGGGGAAGGTGCTCGCCGCCATCCAACCGCATGCCGACGATCTCCCCCTCTTCGCGGGCGGGCTGGTGCTGAAACTGATCCATGAAGGGTACACCGGGTATCTGATCCGCACCACGAACGATGACCATACCGGCCCGGGAACCGTTGGCGAGGGCACGCTCGCCGTCTCGCCGCTGGAATTGCGGCTGCGGCTGATCTTTCTGTTCCGTCTGCTGAAGGTGGATACCGTGGTCTGCTATGATCCGTGGGCGCACTATGAGGAGAACCCGGACCACTACGCCACGGCGAGCGCGGTGGAAGCGGCGTGCTGGATGGCCGGCATGGGCAAGGATTATCCGGAACACTTCGACGCGGGCCTCAAGCCCCACTCCGTGAAGGAGAAGTATTACTTCGCGCGCGGTCCCCAAAACGTCAATCGCGTGGTGGATATCAGCGACTACATGGAGCGGAAGATCGCCATCAACACCCTCAACGCGGCGCAAGGGCCGGCCGGGCAGAGCGGTGCGCAACTGCGACGACGGCTGACGGAGCAGGGATTGCGGCTGGCTTTGCTGGGTAACGACGACGAAACGGCGAACCGGGAATACACCCGCCAGTTCGTGCTGGACCGGGACACGGAAACCGGCAAGAAGTTCGGCCTGACTTACGGGGAGCCATATCACTACATTGGGCCGGCGCCCGCGAAAGTCGAAGACTACATCCGGACAAACGCGGTGAAGCTCTGAAGAACGCGCCCTAAAAAGTCGAAAAATCCACTTGACAAGTCCGCCCTCCAACTGTATAGGGTTTATAAACAGTATACAGTGAGCGACGATACGCAAATTCGAATGGTGGCGGACGCTTATCGCACCCTCGCCGAAGAGGGCTGGGTGGAAATCTCGCACGGACGGAGCGCGCGCGTGGTTAAACGCCGCGCGCCCGCCGCCGACCGCGAAGCCGACGACCTGTTCCGCCGCCGTCTTCGCCAACTGGTCGCCGAAGCCCGATCGCAAGGCGTTTCGGCGAAGAAGATCGCCCTCGAACTTGACTCGCTAGCGAAAGGAATAACCTCATGAACTCCGTTTGGCCCTCCATCATTCTGATTGCGATGCTGCCGCTGATCTTCCACTGGATGCCGCTGTGGCGACGCAACGGCATCTGGTTCGGCGTCACCGTCGCACCCGATTACGCGGACAGCCCCGACGCGCGTGGCGTGCTGCACCGCTTCCGGATCGCCACCTGGCTGCTCGCTCTGGCCGCCGTTGCCGTGACCGCGTTAGGTCCGGCGGCGATCTTCCCCTGGGCTCTCCCCGCG
>JAPKZC010000042.1:4266-5091 GCA_026394025.1 Candidatus Solibacter sp. | reverse complement strand
CGGTCGACCGGCCGATGCCGCTGAAGGCAAACGCCGATGTGCCGCCATGAGCAGGAAGCTGCGGATGTTGCGTGCTCACGGGCTGATCAAGAAAGTTCCGCATACGCATCGCTACCTCCTCACCGAATACGGACGCGTCGAAATTGCGGCCATATCCGCTGCGCAGCACGCCACCGTAGCGCAGCTGTCCAAGGCGGCATAAAACTTGTGAAAAACAACAAAGGATTTGGGGATAGCAATGCAGAGTGCGCGGAGATAAGCGCAGGGAAAACCAAGAACAAGCTGCCTGGAGAAGCGGGATTCACGGGTTGGTGGGGTAGGGCGGAGGCTGAGGAGAACGCAGAGGTAACGTTCCGCCGATTCCGGCCGGAAGGCGGCTTGGATTGGGGAGTTCGGGGTGGAAGCGAAGCTTGGCTTGTTACGGTGGCGGGTTATCTGACACAATACAGCGTACCTGTTTGTCCTGATTTATTAGTGAGGACACATGCCGATTGCCACCATGCTCCACCTGGCGGTTGCCGACTATAAGGACGCGCATCATTGGTATTGGCGTCTCACGGATGCGGACGGGCGGTTTCTGGCCGATCAGGAAGTAAAGCTCGATCCGTTGGATGCCGAGTACGAGGGCTTTCTGGACCTTCCGTCGTACCTGGCGATGCACGCGGCGCCGGACCGGCGGCGGGAGGACGAGGCGCGGCTGGTGCGGCAAGTGGGCGAATGGATGGGGCGAAGTTTCTACGGCCCCATCGGGGACAAGATCCTGGATGCGGGCACGCCGGCGATTGTGCGGGTACAGGTTCCGGAGGTGGCGGCGAGGCTGCTCTA
>JAPKZC010000042.1:2400-4246 GCA_026394025.1 Candidatus Solibacter sp. | reverse complement strand
TGGCGTTACAGGATGTGACGCTGATCTTCGAAGTGCCGGGGAAGATCACGCAGGTGAAGCGGGTGCCGGTGGGCGAGCGGTTGCGCATTCTGGCGGTGTTCAGCCTGCCGGTGGATGCCAACGCGCTGAATCTGCGGCAGGAGCGGTACGAACTGGCGCGAACCATCCGCGCTATCGGGCAGCAGGGCCGCGCGATCGATCTGCGGGTGCTGCAATACGGCGTGACGCGGGACTCCCTCAAACAGATTCTGGAAGAGGGGGAGGGCTGGGACGTGGTACATTTTTCGGGTCATGGACTGGAAGCGCACCTGGTGCTGGAGAAGGCGGATGGCACGTTGGACCCGGTACCTTCCAACGATTTGGTGAAGCTGCTGCGGCCTGCCCGCGGGCGATTGAAATGGGTGACGCTTTCGGCCTGCCTTTCGGCCGCGGCAACGGTGGAAGAGACGTTGGCCTGGCTGGGAGTGGAGCCCAAGCGGGGTCCGGCGGACATTGTGGCGGGCGGCGAGTTGCAGACCGTGGCGCGTGCGCTGGTGCAATCGCTCGATTGCGCGGTTCTGGCGATGCGTTATCCGGTGGGGGACCGGTTCGCCATCGACCTGGGGCGCGGCCTGTTCGAGGGCGTGCTGGAAAAGAAGCAGTCCCTGGCGCGGGCATTGCAGGTGGCGCTGCCAGAGGCGGCGAAGGGTCCGGAAGCCAGCGCCGACGCGGTGGCGACGCCTACGTTGTTCGGACGCTACGCGGCGGAACTTGAGCTGCGGGTGCCGGAGGGCGAAGCCCCGGTGCGCCTGGGGCTGGCGCATTTCCCGGACGAGCCAGAGCGGTTCGTAGGAAGGGTCGGGCTGTTGACGAAGGCGCGGGGGGCGATGGCGCGGGAGAGCGATTCCACCGGCGTGCTGTTCCATGGCATGTCGGGCGGTGGCAAGACCGCCTGCGCGCTCGAACTGGCCCACCAATACCAGAACATTGACCGGTTCCGGCACTTTTTGTGGTTCGAGGCTCCCAAGGGAGACTCCGAGATCTCGGGGGCGCTGGCCGGTTTCGCCAGACAGTGGGACATTCAGGTGGATGTGCCCGAGGTGTCGCTGATGGCGATGGCGAATGCCGACGACGCGAAGTTCGCGGCCAACCTGCCGCGGCTCAGCCGGTTTCTGGAACAGCGCAGCGTACTGATGGTGCTGGACAACCTGGAATCGCTGGTGCGCGAGAACGGCCAGTGGCGGGACCCGCAGTGGGAGAAGCTGATGGCGGCGCTGGTCAACCATCGTGGCCAAAGCCGCGTGGTGCTGACGTCGCGGATCCGGCCACAACCTCACAATCCGCTGGTGTTGGAGCTGCCGGTGCACTCGCTTTCGCTGCAAGAGGCGGCATTGCTGGCGCGGCAGTCTCCGAACCTGGGTGCGTTGCTGCGCGATCCGAACCATCGGGCACTGGTCCACCGGACGCTAAAGCTGGTGCAGGGCCATCCGGAGTTGCTGAGGTTGGCGGAGGCGCAGGCGGGCAGTCCGGAGGGGCTGACCGGGCACCTGGACAGAGCGGAGGCGGCCGGGACGGCGGGCGCGCCGGAGCTGGAGGCGTTTTTCGGAACGGGTGAGTCCGCGCTCGAACCGGGTGAGTTCCTCAGTGCACTCTACGGCTGGACGAGGTCGGTGGCCGGAACGCTGACGGAAGAGGCGCGCGTTCTGTTCTATCGCCTATGTTGCCTGGAGGAGGAGGACCGGGAAGAGCGGATTATTAAGGGGATCTGGGGCAACGCGGCGTCCCACGCCGGCGAGGTGATGGCGGCGGGGTTGGTGGCTGCGGCGTACCGGATTCATCCGGGCGTTGCCGAGGCCGGCCGCGAAGG
>JAPKZC010000042.1:0-2341 GCA_026394025.1 Candidatus Solibacter sp. | reverse complement strand
GGCCGGGTTTTGGATGACCATGGGGCAGCAGGCCGTCAAGAAGGAGACCGAAGGCATGGGTGGCGTGGTCTTGCGAGCCGGGCGGAGCGCGGTGCCTTATCTGATGCGGCAGCGCCGGTGGTACGATGCAGCGACGTTGCTGGATCGGGTGATCACAAGGGATCCGTCACCAGCCACCTTGGCGGAGGCCCTACCGCTGCTCCGTCGCATGGCGGAACTGACTGAGGGCGTGGAAGTAGATCTCCGTAACGCCGGCATTTTCGCTCGTGCCTTATGGGTGGCTGGACACACGGACGAGGCTGCGGCGAGATTGCAAATAGTGGAACAAGGGGCAGTGGGCTTGGGCCAATTTCGCCTCGCGTCCATCGTTGCGGGAGACCTGGCGAGTCTGCTGCGGGCGGGGCATCCCGAGAAGGCGCTTGCGACACTCGAGCGCAAGAAGGACCATAGCCGGAAGGCAGGATTGGGCCGGTGGACGCAGTTTCTGGATGAACTGCGGCGCCTCCAGATTCTGAACGATCAGGGGCGCTACGAGGAGGTTCTCACTGTCGTGCAGGCGGGTTGGGAAGAGATTGCGGCTTGGCCTGAGTCGATCGGCGAGGACGAGGCGGTCAGCCCTTGGCACGTAATGGAAACGCTTCTGGATATAGGCGGCGAAGCTGCTCTACGCCTGCGACGATGGGAGGCAGCTCTTTCCCTCACTACCGAAAATGTGAAGGTCAAGGTCAACCGAGGGGCCACGAAGTTGGAATTGGCGCGGGCCAGGTACAACGCCCACGCTCCTCTCACTCATCTGAAGCGCTACCGCGAAGCGCGCACCCTGCTTTACCAGTGCCTCACCGTTTTCGAAGCGGACGGCGGCAGCGCGGAACTGGGTGCCGTCTCATGCGCCATCGCCGCCCTCGAAAATGATCTCCAGCATTTCCCGGAAGCCGTCCGGCATGAGAGCGCTGCGCTCCGCTACCGCTATTCGGTCTCTTCACCAGATGATTGCGCGATTAGCCACTTCAACCTGGCAGGTTATCTGATGAGAAGCAACGTGGACTCGCGCGCATGCCTGGCACACCGACTGGCGGGCGTTTCGATCTGGTATCAGATGAACGACGGCAAGGTGCCGACTATCCTCACGGTGGTGAGAAACCAGCTTGCCCAAGTGAGCCCCAGCGATGTGCCCGCCAGCTTCGACGAGGTCTGCGAACTGGTCGAGCTGACGGAGGGCGTCCGTTTCCGCGAGCTGTTCTCCCGGTTGCCGCGGCGGACGGCTTCCGGGGACGAGGCTTTGCAAGCGGTGCTCGAAATGGCACGTGCCCCTGAAGAGGAGCCGGAAATGCCGGAGGCCATTCGAGCCCTTCTCCAGGCAGCGGCGTCCGGCCAGGACGTCGAACCGCTGATCGCCGCATTTCAAGAGCAGTTAGCAGACCGCCCGGACGCCGGCGAGTTCATCGCCAAGCTCCGTGCCGCGTTGGCGAAGGCGGCGGGCGCCGAATAGATTTCGCCAATTCGACGGCGCGCTCGCCGGGCGGAGAGCTATCCGCTTTACAGCCAGAACCGCGGAATCGGAATCACCTCGTTGACGCGGCGGCGGTAGTCGAGATACGCCTGACCGAAGCGCTTCTCCAGGTATTCGTCCTCGCGGTGGATGAGGCTTCTGAAGATCGCGTAGGCGATCAATGGGGTGATCAACATGGGCCAGGATCGATGGAGCAATGCCAGCCCCGGGAAGGCGAGGGTGATCCACCCCGCGTAGACCGGGTGGCGGACCAGGGCGAACACTCCCGAGGTGACCAACTGATCGCGGTCGTAGGCCCGCATCACGGTCACCGCACCAACAATCCAGAGGAGCAGGCCGAGCGCCGTGAGCACAGCGCCGACGGTGCCCACAACATCGGGCAGCGAGGGCAAGAGGAATACCTCCGGCCAGGCGGAGGTGGCGGCCCAAGCGGCGAGGGTATAGATGAAGGACGGCACAAAGGTCCTCGGGCCGATGCCCCAGCGGCTCAATCTCTTTTCCACGGTTTCACGTCCTCCTGCCAGGCCCCGGGCCACACGTCCTATTGTGCCGCATCCGGAAGGCTGGTGTGGCCTGGAAGTCGCGGGTCCACGCTTCAACGGCCGATGGTGGGGGGAGTTTGCGCCGAGGCGAGGAGCAGGCCGACCAGCAATACGAGCGCCGCGCCACCCACCAGGAGCATCATGCCTAGCTTAGCTACTTTCTGGCGCAAAAATGAGGGTCTAAGTTCCGTGATTTCATTGCTGGCCTGACCGGCGTTTAGCTGGTGCGCACAAGTTGCTTTGCCTGCCAACCAGGGCAAGCGGTTTGCCGCGGGGATGTGGTTGAGAG
>JAPKZC010000959.1 GCA_026394025.1 Candidatus Solibacter sp. | reverse complement strand
GTTGTTCCAACGGAAAGGACCGGCGGGAACGGCCTGGTTTAGGCCATCGATGCGCACGGTGTTGTGCGCGGCCGATCCGCGGAACCGGTTGCGTTCTCCGGGGTCGGCCACATAGGTAAACGTACCGGGGTCAATCAGAATCTCCCGGCTGCCGGCGCGCACGGTCAGGCTGAGGACATCGCAGTGACTGTGCCCACCGGAGCCTTCCCCGAGGGGCCCGGCCTTGACCACCAAGTGAACATCGTCCGCGGCCATGACCGCGATGCCGCCATCGGCGAAGAACCGCGAGACGCGTGGCGCCGGTGGCGCGGTGCCACCGGACAACGCCTCCACTCCCCACCACCATGCAGCCTGCTCGTGTAGATGCTCGCAACCGCGGAGCCATTCGGGACGGTTTAAGAGGACGGCGCAGGTGGCCATTGTCGCCCGGCCAAACCCGGCGCGCTCACCATAGGGGTGGAACAGGCGGCCTCCATCATCGTCCCCGATGAGGGGTAGCATTCCCGAGACGCCGAGCAGAGCGTCAAGGTATTCAGCCATCGAAACCAGCCGGGCATCGTAGCGCCCCGGCGGTTTTGCCAGCACCCGGTACAGCAAGAAAAAATCGAGCGCGTAGACGTGATAGTAAGCGGACTGCTCGAAGTGGCTGCCATCGCGGCGGACTTGCCGCTCCATCTGCTGCTCCACGATGCGGCCTCCGGTCTCCGTCCAGCGCGCCGCGCGTGGAAACGCCGGAAACAACGCGCCGAGCGCGTGCAGCGCCACCGCCTCGCCCAGAAGATGCGTGTTGGGCGAAAAGTAAACCGAAAGGTTCAACTCCAGAAAACGGCCATGACGGTCAAGCGCGGTTAGAAAGCGTGTCCGCAGCGTTTCGGGCATCTCGCTTGCGGCCAGGTGCCAGAGCCAGGCCCAGGAGATCGCGCGGAACGCCACCTCCAGCGCGCTGGCCCAATTGATTCCGCGCAGGAATGGGTTGGCATCCAACCAGCTCTCAATCTGGCGGAACGCTTCGTCGAGATACTCGCGGCGGCCGGTCAGGAGAAACGCCTGTGCCAGGAGCGTGAGATGTTGGTGACGGTTCAGCTCCCAGATTACCTTGTGATCTCCGGCTCGCGAGAAATCCAGGTAGGGTGAGCGCCGAAAGTATGGCGTGCCGGTGGACACCCGATGCAGGTAGTCACGCCGCCAGTCAATGGCGCGTCCGGTATCGACCGTCAGCCCAAGGATCGGGAAACGGTGGCGCAGAATCCCGTCGGCGATGCGCTCCACCTCGGCTGCGTATGTCGTTTCGCGGAGGGCGGCGGCGACAACCGCGCCGTCCGGCAGCATCGGCGATCGCGCATGGAGCGTCTCCGCACCACCGGGTGGAAACAGGAACATGGCGAGGTTGCCCAGTTCCTGGCGCAGGCGAAAGTAGATTTCCTCCGAACTACGCACGGCGGTGCACGAGACGCAGACCCGCCGGTAGGCCGGTTAGGACAGAGGCTTCAGACATTGCTTCCTCAATCGTACACCGCGCCACCGCAGCCCCGGCCACGCCCCCGCGATTTCGCGTATTCTAATATGGCGATGGCTCGCCCCGGTTCCACCTAGGTCGGCCACACGGAGAACATCACACATGGAATTCTACACTTGGGACGAGATGCCGAAGGAGGTCTTGAGCGACACCATCGCGCGCAAGATCATTTCGGGCGACAAGGCCATGGTGGCGCAGGTCTTCCTCGCCGAGGGCGCCGTCGTGCCGGAACACCACCACGAGAGCGAACAGATCACCTACATCCTCGAAGGCGCGCTCAAGTTTGAGATTGGCGGCCGTGAGATCGTAGTCGGAAAGGGGCAGGTGCTGCGCATTCCTTCCAACGTGCCGCACCGCGCCGTGGCGCTCCAAGACACGCTCGATCTCGACATCTTCAGCCCCATCCGCGAAGACTGGCTCAAGAAAGACGACGCTTACCTGCGGGGCTGATCCCTGGGTTGATCCAATGGACCTCGGACTGAAGGAACGCGTGCGTGCCGGCTACGGCGGCGTGAAGGGCCGGTACTGAATTGGCGTCGGCCATCACCCATTTTGTAGTCGGGGCGAGTCTCGCCCTGCCGTTTACGGAGTCCGCCGCTCTGCGCGCCGCGATGCCGCACTGGGCGGTCCCGGTGACCGCCGGGCTGTTGGCCGTGGCGCCGGACCTCGATACCTGGGCGATGTTGGCGCTCGACATCCCGCACGGCAGCTTCTTCAGCCACCGTGGATTCTTTCATTCGCCGTTTTTCGTCATCTTACTTGCGTTGGCGGTGGCTTCGCTGGCAGTGAGGGGCCGCACCGTCTTCCTGCTGGCGGCCGTGTGGGCCGGCGCCGCCATCACTCACCCGCTCCTCGACATGCTTACCGATGGCGGGTACGGTGTGATGCTGCTGTACCCGTTTTCCGCGGAGCGCCTCTTCTTCCCGTGGCGGCCGATTCGCGTCTCCCCGCTCAGCATCACCCGTTTCTTTGATCGCGCTGGTGAGATCCTCTGGTCGGAGTTGCCCTTCTGCGCCGCCGCGATACTGTCGGGATTGGCCGTCCGAAGAATCACACCCCGCGCAGGCGCGCCGCGGCAGACTCCGCCGTGATATCGCGTTGCGGGGTGGCCAGCATCTCATAACCCACCAGGAATTTGCGCACCGTTGCCGAGCGCAGCAGCGGCGGGTAGAAGTGCTGATGAAGGTGATGTTCGTCGTGCGCCGCGCCATCGGTGGGACGCTGGTGGAAACCCATCGAGTAGGGGAAGGAGACTTTAAACAGACGGTCGTAGCGAGCTGTGGTGCGCTTCAGGATTTCCGCCAGCCAATCGCGCTCCTCGCCCGTGAGTTGCTCGATTGAGGAGAGATGGCGTTTGGCGATCACCATAGTCTCAAACGGCCACACCGCCCAGAAGGGAACCACCGTCAGGAACCCCTCGTTCTCCTCGACCACGCGCTCCCCTGCCGAATGCTCCAAAAGCGCGTACTCGCACAACAGGCACGTGCCTCGCCCCTGCCGCCACGCCAGCAGGGATTCCTGCTCTTTGGAAACTTCGTTGGGCAGCGCGTGGCTCGACCAGATCTGGCAATGCGGGTGCGGATTGCTGGCGCCCATCATGGCGCCGCGGTTTTCGAAAATCTGCACGTAGTTGATCCCGGGCCGGGCGCCGAGTTCCTGGTACTGTTCCACCCAGGTGTCCACCACCTTGCGCAGGCCGGCCGCTGCCATATTGGCGAGCGTCAGGTTGTGCTGCGGCGCGAAACAGACCACCCGGCAGAGCCCCGGTTCGGATTCGCCCACTAGCAGGCCGTCCTGGTCGAAGCGGTCCAGCGGTGTGCCGGGTTTGAGCGCGGCGAAATCGTTGTCGAAAACGAAGGTCGAGGAATACGCCGGATTGCGCACCCCGCCGGCACGCGCGTTGCCGGGACACAGGTAGCAGTCGGGATCGTATTCGGGCTGTACGGCGACGGCATCTTCTTCCATCTGCCCCTGCCAGGGGCGCTCCGTGCGGTGCGGTGACACCAGCACCCATTCGCGCGTCAGCGGATTGAACCGGCGGTGAGGATCCTTCGTCCAGTCGAACATCAACACCTATGGTAACCGTACGGCGACTGGCGGATGAACGCGCACTTTTCCCTTCTTTGCTAGACTCGAAGTACTCCCTTGCCGTCTGGGTAGTTTGAGTTTTCAGCCGGGCAATGTGTACCCTGGAGGGAGATCGCCTGTCTGATGTATACCTGGAGGAAGCCTTATGCCCGTGCGGTTTGAAAGTCTCGGTTTGGGAGACGCCTACCGGCGCGTTTACACGGCTGCCAACTACCGCCTGCGCACCTTGTCGGGCGGAAGGTGGGCTGATCGCTGCCGGCGACATGCGCTCCTGGTTGTGGCCGGTGCACGTTTTTTTCAGCGGCGGTGAGGCCTTGCTGCGCCCCTATACGCCGGAGGTTCTGGCCCACGCGGCCTCCGTCGGACTGTTCGCCGAAATCCTCACTCACGGCTATTGGGACGATCAAAGCCGTATCGAGAAAGCGGCGCTGGCCAATCCCAGCCGGATCACCGTCTCGCTGGACGGCATCGGCGAAGCCCACACCATCATCCGCGGGCGCGAGAACTTCTTCGAAAAAACTACGCGCACGCTCGACACCCTGAAACGCATCCGCGTCGAGAAATCGCTCACCTACGTGATCCGGCTCAAGACCGTCGTCATGCAGCAGAATCTACACGACGTGGCCAACGTGGCGCAATTCGCGGCGCGGAATGGCATGGAAGTCTTCTACCAGGCCGTGGAGCAGAACTACAATACGCCGGAGGACTCGCGCTGGTTCGAGCACAGCGAGAACTGGCCGAAAGACGCCTCGCTAGCCGTCTCCGCGGTGCGTGGCCTGATCGACCTCAAGAAGCAGGGCCTGCCGGTTCTCAACAGCTTTCAGCAACTGGAAACCATGGTTCCGTACTTCCTTAATCCGGACGCCATGCGGGTATCGGTGCAGCAGCACGTGGCCCACCTGAAGCATCCCGTCTGCTCCGCGCTCACCACCATCCAGGTGATGCCGAATGGCGATGTGCTGGCCTGCTACGGGATGCCCCCCGTGGGCAACATCAAAACCACGCCCATTCGCCAGATCTGGAGCAAACGCCCTCAGTGGTGGAAGGGTGGCTGCTGCCTGGAAAGCCGCATGACTCCCGCCGAAGCCGAAACCCGCGGCCTTGTCATGATCGGGGCAGCCGGCACCGGCCCCACGCGAAAATCGGCCCCCTCCCCTTGATCGCTGGCCAGGTACGGCGGAATCAAGTAGTCGTAATGCTGCCGCGGATCGTTATGCCCGTCTGCCGCCGCCCGCGCCAGGTTGAACGCTTCGCGCGCCGTCACGTAGTGCAACACGTACTGCCTGCCGTCGTTGTAAGTCTTCTCCATGTAAGTCAGTGCCCGGTCCAGTTCGGGCCCCAGAATCTCGTCCGCGACTTCCTTGGACTCCGCGCCGTGCGTGTGTATCTTGATAAAGCGCCACTCGGGACGTCCTTCCACGTGGATGTTGGCTCGCATCCAGGCGTCCACGCGGCGCGGCGTAACCGGCACGGCTGGGTGGATCTCGGCATTCTCCACTTCCAGGAATAGTTTGGCGGGCCGCGGAGTAGGTACCAGCAGCAGCGGCCCCTGAAAGATCAGCAGATCGCCCACGGGCTTGACGCCGGCTCGCAGGGCCACCCCCTGATCGTAGGATTTCGAACGGTCATCATCCGTGGCTTCGAAGATGTTGTTGACCGAAGATGGCTGCGACTCGTCGAAAATGCTCGAAAACGTGTAGTCGGCGAAACAGCCCAACTCGCGCAGCATTTCGAGTTCCCGGTTGTTCCCGCAGAATGCGTTCCCGCGACTGTTATCCAGGCTCCAATTACCGTGGATGAACCCAAAATGGGTCGCCCCGTCGGCGGACTTGAGGAAGCCGAACGTCTGAAACCAGGCGATCGCCCGTTGGAATCGGTCGCGCGCGGATTGCGGCGTATCGTTGAAGTGGTGCAGGTGCAGCTCAACTTCGCCGTACCCGGCAGCCACAAGCTCCTGCAGGGCCGTCATGTTGCGGTCAACCGGCTGCTCTCCCGGATAGAACCAGGTGTGCTGCCACGGCCGTCCGGCACTATCGCGATGGCGGCTGGCGATCTTGGGATACTCGTTGAGCCAGCGGTCCATCATGGCCGTGTCCTGGCCCGGCTCGAAGTGGTCCACGAAGAAGAAAAAGACGTGTATCGGCGCCCCAACCGGTTTCTCCTGGTGAAACAGCCAACTCACGTATCCCGGTAACCAAACGTAGTATTTGCGGGTGACGATGCGGTATGCCCAAGCGCCCAAATACAGCAACAGGCAGAGCAGGAGGATTCGGCGGACGAGTCGCACTGTACTCCATTGGAACATACCCGCCTATCCAGACCAGCGACCCGCAATCGGGTGCATGGCATACTAATGAACGTGGATCCTGTTCCGGGTGTAGTAAATCCTCAGCAAATTGCCGTTCTGGGCCTCGGCTATGTAGGGTGTGTCACCGCCGCATGCCTGGCGCACGTTGGTCATCGCGTGGTCGGCGTGGACCGTGACCAGTTCAAAGTGGATACCGTCCGTGCTGGGCGCGCGCCGTTCTTCGAACCCGGGTTGGAAGAGTTGGTCCGCCATGGTGTGACCGCCGGGCGTCTCAGCGCTTCCGTCTCCCTGCGCGAAGCGCTTGCCGGCGCCGATATTGCGCTGATCTGCGTGGGCACGCCTTCGGAGAAGAACGGCAACCTGGGGCTCGATCAGTTGCGGCGCGTATCCCAGGAGATCGCCGAGTCGTTGCCCGGGCGGAATAAGCCGCTGGTGGTGGCTGTGCGCAGTACGGTGTATCCGGGAACCTGCGAAGACGTGGTGTTGCCACAGATGGGCGGCTCGCCGCTGGTGTCGGTAGTCTCCAACCCGGAGTTCCTGCGCGAGGGCGCGGCGGTGCGGGACTTTATGGAGCCCTCGCTCCTGGTGATCGGTGGGTCTTCACTGCCGGCGGTGCAACAGGTGGCGTCGATTTACGCCGGCCTGCCGGTGGAGCCCTCCATCGTGGCGCTGCGCACGGCGGAGATGATCAAGTATGCCTGCAATGCGTTCCATGCCGTGAAGATATCCTTCGCCAACGAGATTGGCGCCCTGGCGGGCGAATTGGGCATCGATGGCGCGGAGGTGATGGACACCCTGTGCCGCGACCATTCGTTGAACATCTCGCGCGCCTACCTCAGGCCCGGCTTCGCATTCGGCGGTTCCTGCCTGCCGAAGGACCTGCGCGCGCTGATCTACCGCGCATCGCGCCTCGATCTGAAATTACCGCTGCTCGAATCCGTGCTGCCCTCCAATAATGCCCAACTATACCGCGCCATCACCCTGGCGCTCGACCTGCCTTCCGAGCGGATCGGCGTGTTCGGCCTCGCGTTCAAGGAGAACACGGACGACTTGCGCGAGAGCCCGGTGGTCCTGCTGCTGGAGACGCTGATCGGCAAAGGCCGCAAGGTGCGGGTACACGATCCGCACATCCAGCTCGGTGAGATCTATGGCAGCAACCAGCGGTACATCATGAATGCCATCCCGCATATCGGCAACCTTCTCGACGACCAGCTCGATGCCATGCTGGAATGGGCCGATCATGTTCTGGTGGCGCAAAAGCCGTCACCCGAAATTCAGGCGCGCCTGGTCGCCAGCGGGAAGCCGCTCGTCGATCTGGTGGGTGCGCTACAGCCGCGTTCGGCCCCCGCGCCGATACCTGCCTGAGTATGAGGCCGGCCGGCCGGGTGGTTTCCGTCTTCGGCGTGAACCCCACGCGGATCGGTGGCGGAGAAGTATTTGCCCACGCGCTCTCGTCGCGCCTGGCCGCGCGGGGTTGGGAAAGTGTGCTCTGCTACCAGTCTCTGCCCGAGGGCGAAGTGCGCCGCTTCCTCGAGCTGCCCAACGTCACTTTCGAAGTGCTCAAGGATGCCTGGAAATTCGCCGCGCGTCCGGCGCGGGATCTTGCGGCCCTCCTGAAACGGCATCCCGCCGACATCCTGCACCTATACTTCACCGGCTTTCTCAGCCCCTACCCGTGGGTGGCGCGCCTGCGCGGCGTGG
>JAPKZC010000354.1:3841-6579 GCA_026394025.1 Candidatus Solibacter sp. | reverse complement strand
TAGCTCGTCACAGAGCTTGGAAATCGGCTCCTGCTCCAGCAAATGTCGCCTCAAAGTGGCGACTTTCTCTTCGCCGGTGTAATGCTTTCTTGATTTCTTCACGTGCTCTCTCCGTTATCTTAACGGAAGAGCGCTTTCTCCGCTTCCAGCCGGGGCGGCACACAGAGACGACTTGGGACCGGCGCGACGGCGGACTAATCCTTGCCGAAGAAGAGTTCTTGAGCACCGGCTCGCGGTACCTCAATATCTATTTTATGTCGAGAGATTATATGCGGGAATCCAATGCTAAGCGCGCCGCACAGACCCCTCCGAACCCGTATAGTGTCCCGGCGGCGGCAGTTGCACCGACCGCAGAGCCAACGATTGCACTGGTGACCGCGAATTCAGAAGCTGCGAAGGCGTCGCTTGCAGCAGCGGCAGCTATGGCGAACGTAGGACATGCACCGAGCCCGCAAGAGCTTGCCGAGCTTGTACAAAAAGGCCAAGCCTCAAAGTGCGCTGTTGTAACTCTGCCTCCCGGAGCCGAAGTGTCAATAGATGGGAATAAGCTCGGGGTTACACCGCTTGCTTTCGTACTGTTGAAGCAAGGCGAGACGCCCCGTACCGTCACCATCAAGATGCGTGGATATGAGACGGTAGAGAAAAGGCTCGTTCCGGATGGGAAGACCATCCCCATCGCGCTAACACTCAAGAAGGAATAATGGGTGTAATCCGCGCGGACCACTAAGCGATCATAGGTGTCATTTCCCGGGGCACCCCTCCCGCTGACGACACGTAGGTTCGGTCGTCACGTTGCGGACGCTGGCAGCAAAGCCGAATCGGGCCGCACAGATACTCTTCGGCAAACGGGCGCTCTTGACGCAGCCAGCGACGCCACGTGGATTCTGGAATCGCCGTGTACGGGCTCATGCGACGAACCTCGCGGCTTGAGAGCGGAGCCCCCGCGCCTGCATGATCGTCGCGGCGACGCCGGAGGGCGGCAACTGGAAGGGCTGATTCCGCACCTTGAACTCGCAGCCCCGTGAAGTCCAACGCTCCATCGCGCGGCAAGCGTACCGCTCCTCCAGGATTCTCTCTTTCTCGACGCGTTCCCCGCGCAGGAACTGCACGTGGAGGAAACTGCGCTCCTCCCCCCGCCGCCGCGCTTCCATCCGCCGGTAGCTTTGCTCGAAGGCGTCGCCGTGATCCGCACTCTGTTCCATGTCTTCCGGTCCCCTCTTCTCCGTCGAAACGTGTCTCCATCAATATCCCTTTTCCCCTCGCCAGGGCAGCCGTGAATGAAAGGGATTAGTACGTTTAATAAGTAAGTACGTAAGGCACAAACGCTCCCAGGGGGAGGTACAGTCGGAATCAGGTAAGTCCTTCATACGATGTTTAATACGTTTTATACGTACACTGATTTCATCATTCTCAGTCTTTCGACCCCACGCAACGGTTGCTTTTCAGCACCGCTGGCCTTCCGCACCCCTTACGTACTTCTCTATTAAACGTACTAATTCACCGGCTCAAACCGCGTACCAGCGCTCGGTGGGTCGTCCCACGCCCTCGCAGGGGTCCTTCTGACACCGCGCCCGCCCGCCCGACTGCAGGCTTTGCAGCGCGTGCCCGATGGCCTCGGAGCTTTTGTTCTGCCCGAACAGTTCCTTGCGGATCTCGTTCCGCGTGATGCCTCCGGAGCCGCGCCGCCGCAACTCTTTTAAGATCGTCTCGGCCACGGGGTCGCCCAGGCTCGCGCCGAAGAGGAAACGCGCGCTGTCGAGGCAGTACCGCCAGACTTCGAGCGCGGCCCGCAGGTGCTCCTCGCGCACGAAGCGCTCCCCGTCGAGCAGGGCGTAAAGGCACGCCAGCCGCCGCACCTGCGCCTCGGAACGGTCCGTGGCCGCGCCGAGCATTCCCGGCAGTCCCTCGCTCAGTTGCGGGTACAGCTTCTTCCACAGGGGCATGGCGCGCGATCCGAGCGCCATGCGGTGGACCTTTTCCGCATGCTTCGCGGCGTCGCGGATGCGACGGACCAACTTCTCACGGTCCTCGGGCGGCAGCGAGTCGCCGCCCAGCGGCAACGCCTTGCTGCGGCGAACGCACACCCACAGAAACCTGTTCGCGAAGCCGTTCGAACGGTTCGTGTCTGAGAGCGTGCGCTTCAACTCGCCCTCGGTGATGTGCGCGATCATCGAGATGTGCGCGCCCGTGGCCTGAAGAGGGCTGTTCTTGGTCATCGTCCGCAACTCGCCCCGATCCCACGCGTCTCGCTGTATGGAAGGCAGCGTCGCGGCTTCGCGCTCGCCCACCTTCAGAACTCGCGCGAACTCCGGTTCGGTGACGAGCAAGCGTTTGTCAGCCACGCCCGCTTCGACCTCGACCATCTCGCCGTCTTTGTTGCGCTTGAGAATCGGGTCTTTCACCTCCGAGATCAAGCCCTCGCCAGTTGAGAGCCCGCTCATGCGGCGGTCCCGCAGCCATTCGCCGTCGATTTCCGCGAAGAGATCGAGGACGCGGTCCAGGCTCGTGCCTTTGCGCGCCTTCGACGTCTGCCCCACGAGAACCGCGAACAGGTTGAGATAGTGGTTGGTCGCCTCCACCTTCCAGTGGGCATGGCGACCGATCACGTTCCCGAAAGCGAGGAGGAACTGGACCAGGAGCGCCGCCACGTCCGACTCGGTGTTCGGCTCGATGGCGCGGATCACGTCACCGGCCAGCCCGTGGTACGCCTGCGGTCCCAGGGGTTCAGGCCACTGCAC
>JAPKZC010000354.1:0-3763 GCA_026394025.1 Candidatus Solibacter sp. | reverse complement strand
CGACTACCTCCTCTACCACGCCGTGCAGGAAGAGGCCAGACTTGAACGCGGCGACGTTCTCGATGTAGAACGTCGCCGCGTTGGGCTTTAGCTCACCAAGAAGAACAAAGTATTTTTCCAACTCCTCGATCTGGCTTGCTCCAAAGCCTATGCTTTTGACGTGCTGGAGAACGTCGGCGCGCAGGCCAGTCCCTATTGGCTCATCGTGCTTTTGATAGTGCTTCAGGGCACGCTCTGCCACGACCCAGCGGGCGCGTCCGTCCCGCATCCCCTTCTTAGGCTGAAAGTCGTCGGGGTCCAAGATCGCTGCGCACTTTTCCAGCACCTCGCGATTGTTGACGAGACGATGCACTAGCCCGTCTTGAAAATCCACGTCGTCCCAATAACGGTCTGATTTCTTCGCGGATTGAGCCTTCACTCCGAGGGTCGAGTGATATGCTCCGTTTGGTTTGTCGTAAGTCGATTTCTGCATCTGTGTCTGGATTCCTTCTCTGCGTCTTTTTGTGAATCGGGCTGGCGGAAGCGGGACACAGAGACCGCTTGTTTTCGCCGAGGCCTTCGGCTAGCCAGCCCAAACTTGTAAGGAGAAAACTCCTCCTATCTATGCAAGTAGCGGAGTTTTCGCAATTCCGTCGTTTCTATTTTCATCTTAGTTTCCGTACAGTCAGAGCTATTTTGGCGGCTTGTGTTTCCACTCCCCGTGAGGCAGACCCCTGTGACCGTCATAGAAGGTCTCGAAGAACGTATTCCTGCTGGCATCGGAAACGGCCGGGTGACCCCGAGTGACGTACACGGCGGCGGCGTCTCGCAGCCGTTGGAATCGCATGCGCACGTCCGATGCCTTGAACTTGTTCCAGCCCAGCCGAGCGCGGGTCTGGCGATGCGCCGCCCTCGCGTCCCATGTCTGCGTCGCGGCGGCTTCCATGCCGTCGATGTAGGCCGCCAGGTCGAGATCGCCGCGCCTTAGGGCCTCGTCACGCAGCGCGCCGAAGTCGTACACCCGCTCGACCGTGACTCCGTGTTCGGACGATTCCGCGGGCGTCTCTGCGATTTCATCAAGGGGAACTGCCGGAACTACATCTTCCGTACCATCCGCGTGCCGCTGACGGACGGCCAGCGGCGCTTCTTCCCAGGCCCGCTGATTCGCGATGTCGCGGGCGACACGTGCAATCCACGCTTGCGGATCGTCCGCATTCTGCCAGCCTGTCCAGCCGTGCAGATGATTTTCGACCAGCGCCTGCGACAGCACGGGCAGCTTTTCCACCGATATGCTCTTGCCCTCTATGCGGTAGGTCCAGTGCGTGCCCGGTCCAAAAGCCCGACGCGAAAAGTCCTTCAATACCTCGATGTCGGAGTCATAAACTGCCAACTCCGCAACCACCCACATGCCGACCTGCACGCAGTGTTTTTGATAATTGAATAGTTCGTCAAGCGGGGCTTGGGGATGCAGCTTGACCCGCCGCAGGATGGGGGCCGTGAGTGGTTTCTGAATCTCTTCAAGAAGCCCGATCAGGCTTGACACTTGGGCCTGCTGGTGAGGCGGAAGCCTGCGGAGCAGGCAGTTGCGGGCATACGCGATGGCCGTCCAGAAGTCCCCTCCGTACTTCCCGCAGTTGTCCTGCCACCCCCACAACTCCGCGACGTCGATGCAAGGCTGTGACGCTGCCGGACCCTCGTATGGAGACCCTTCGCGACCAAGCACGGAGGAGGGGAGACCCCGACGCTTCCTCTTCTGTTTTTCACGCACGGCGGGCCTCCTTGCGACGGCTCGGCTTGCCGCCGGGATGGGTTCCTTCGTCGCTCCCGTGCCCAAGGGCAGCTCGCGCTGGCTGGGCCTGGGGTAAGCTGGGGGGTGATGCCTCAGGCCGCGTACGGCCCGCCTTGCCTGGAAAGACGATCACCTTTTCGATGGTTAACCGAAGAGCGGTACGGTTTAGCAGATGGTGGACCCGACGAAAGTGAAGCCGCGCTTGCGCAGATCCTTACTCATCGCATCGCTCTGCTCCGTGCGCACCGGCACCTTGTCCACCCAGGCGTTTTGCACCACGCGGCCCTCCACGAAATTCCAGATGTAGACGTCGAACGTGCCGAATTCCCTCTGCACCGCGAGGAACGCCTTCGCATTGGTCACCGCCGCGTTCACCTTCAAGCGATTGCGTACGATCCCGGCATCCTCCAGCAGCGCCGCCACTTTGCGCTCGCCGTAGCGCGCCACCTTACGCGCGTCGAAGCCGTCGAAGACCTGGCGATAGCGATCGCGCTTGTTCAGGATGGTGGACCAGCTGAGCCCCGCCTGCGCCCCCTCCAGAATCAGCAGTTCGAACAACGCCCGGTCGTCGTGCAGCGGCACGCCCCATTCTTCGTCGTGATACGCGATGTATGGATCGCCGCGCGCCCAGCCGCAACGCTGCTTCACTTGCACTTCTCCGCGCGCAGCAGTTCCTTGTGTACGGAGAGGACCCAACAGCCGGCCTCCTTCAGATTCTCCAGCGTCAGCCCGTTCCACAGCAGCGTGGCCGGCAGCCACTCGGGGGCCACCGTGACGCGCATCTCCGTGATGGTGCGGCTGACGATTTGGATTTCCTTCTCCGCGGGAAGATACTGCGCTTCCACTCGCGAGGTAACACCCGATTCGCGCCGCGGCAGCATGATCCGGGTCTCCATGCGAATGCGCTCTTTCCCGCGCTGCACCGTGACCACCGCCGGCTTCTCTTCAGTGACCTTCTCCATCAATTCCAGATACTGGCGGGCGCTGGCGAGCGGCTTGCCATCCAACGCGAAGAGGCGGTCTCCGGTTTTCAGCGGCCCGCTGTACTTTTCCGGCAGCGACGTCACCAACACACCGGGTCCGGGATCATCCGTCTTGAAGACGAAGCCGCCCAGATCGAGCGCGGCTCCGGTACCGCCGGGAATTCGCGTGGCAGGCAGCACGTCATTGCGCTCATTGGCGTCGAACTTTGTCGGCTGAATCCAGTAACAGCGCGCAAACGCGGGCGAGTTGGTCTCGCAATCGATGGAGAGCGGAAACGCGTCGCGCTGGTGGCGCGCCAACCACTGGATGAGGGGCTCCGCGCCCGCGCCACTCGACACGGGCTGCCACTCCAAATTGAGTTTGGCGGCGGTCAGCTTTTCCACCATGGGTTTGGCGTCCTCGCCAGAGATCCACAGCATTGGGACGTTTGTGAAATTCGCCGTGAAGACGCGGTTGGTATCGATGGCCGCCTTGGGCGAACCGCCAAGCGCGGCGCCCGCGGCCCACAAATCCGGCACCCGCGAGACGGCATAGAATACAGCCCCGCCGGCATCGCCACGGCCGGCGATGTAGACGCGCGCCGGGTCCACCGAGCCGCTCTGTATGGCGGCCTCCACGGCGGTGGCCAGCGCCCGCACACGCGAATCGATGTCGGACGCCGGCAGACCGGCCGGAGCGATCACCTGCCAGCCGAGTTGGCGCGTCCAGTTCTGCCACTGCACGGCGTCGCTCGCATCCAGCAGCGCGACGGCCGGCGTCTTCACCTGCGCCGCCAGGGGCCAGCAGAGGAGCAGGCTAATTGTGGCGCAGGCGCGCCCGAATTCGTTTGGCCAGTTTCTCAATGTCATCCGTCTTCTTGAGCGTCGCCATGGAAAGAACGTAGCGATCGTTCTTTTCCAGATCGATCTTCAACTGTTCGGCCAGTTCCGCCAACTCGGCGGCATCCTTGAGGTTCTGCTGATGCTCGGCTTTGAGAATTTCGTCTTTCTGGGACTTGCCGCTGGGCAGGAT
>JAPKZC010000066.1:4567-6305 GCA_026394025.1 Candidatus Solibacter sp. | reverse complement strand
CTTTCACCGGGGTTTCGAGCGGCATCTCGGACGGCACGGTCGGCTACTCAGTGGCGGCCAATACCTGTGTTGCCGAGCGCAGCGGAATCATATCGCTACAGACGAGCCTGCCCAACCCGCCCACGCTTGCCGTCATCCAGGATGGATCGCCCAACAATATGTCGCTCTCGGCGGACCGCGCCATCGCCGGTGCGGGCGCCAGTAACGGCCGCATCGCCGTCAGCACGGGCGAATCCTGCCCTTGGAGCGCCACCGCCGACGTGAGTTGGATCCAGATTACCGTGGGCTCCAGCGGCACCGGCAGTGGCGGCATCTCCTATCGTCTACAGGAAAACACCGCCGCGCAGCGTATCGGCAGCATCCATGTGGGCGCTCTCACCTTCACCATCACTCAACAGGCGCCCCCTCCCCCATCGGTGGTGCTGTCCGCCGTGGCCAACGCCGCCAATTACAGCACCGACGCAGTCTCGCCCGGCGAGATCGTGACCCTCTTTGGTGCCAACATGGGTCCCGCTGAGATCGTGACCCTGCAAGTGAGCAACGGAACCGTGACCAATACGCTGGCCGGCACGCAGGTGCTGTTCGATGACGTGCCCGCACCCATGATCTACACCCTGAAGGGACAGGTCAGCGCCGTCGTGCCCTACGCGGCCGCCGGCAAGACCAGCACCCAGGTGCGGGTGCGGTATCAGGACTTGGTTTCGAACGCCGTGTCCATGCCGGTGCGGGCAACCACACCGGCCATCTTCTCGCTGGATACCACCGGCGTGGGACCGGGCGCGATTCTGAACCAGGACAATTCCACCAATTCCACCGGCAACCCCGCCACGAGGGGCTCGGTGATCGCCCTCTTCTGTACTGGAGGCGGCGTCACCACGCCTGGCAGTGCCGATGGCGAAGTAATCGGCCCGCCGCTGCGCCGCCTCGTACAGACCACGGTGGTGACCATCGGCGGCGTGAATGCTCCCGTAACGTATGCCGGGGCGGCACCCGAGGCCGTCGCCGGAGTAACCCAGATGCACCAATGGCGTGACCGTAGCCGTGAAGTAGGGGCACACGGCTCCTGCCGCGACATATTTCGGTGGCACGCCCTTGCGTCCGCGCACCCCGTCCGGGCGGGGTGCGCAAAACCCTGGGCCCCGTGCCCCCCGCCTTGCATACTCATGACTCTCAGCCTCAAACCGTCCGTGATGAATTTCGTCGGCGTCCACAGCTATCTCGCACACCCTCGCCGCAGGGGTGCCTAACTGTTTTGGGCCACGGCTGTGATGCGAAGTCCCGCAGTGTCAACGAGGCCAACAGAGCCGCGACCTCCGCGACAGAAACCAACCCACACCTGCCGTTGTCCACCGTGCTAGTCGGGGTATCACGGTGAGTTTGCAGCCCTTTGACCCGGAAGCTGCCTTGCGGGCAAGCGCCCACCCACCGCACAAAAAATCTACATTTTTGCCGCAAAGTCGAATATCATTCAGGTTAATGGGTCTGGGAGTCCTCATTCGATCAGCCTGCTGGATGGCTTGGCTACTTGGGTGCAGCGCTGTCCGCGGCCAGGGAGTGGTCCCGTTCATCTACACGGAGGCCTCCCGCTATGATTCCGCTGCCACGCTGAAGGGTGGCGAGCGATTCCCCGCTGGAGCCGCACTGCAACTGGTTACGGGCGGCCGCAAACGGGCGCTGGCGGCGAGCTTCGCAGCCTCCGCCGACGCTACGGTCTCCTTTGACGGGCAACGCGTCCTGT
>JAPKZC010000066.1:0-4546 GCA_026394025.1 Candidatus Solibacter sp. | reverse complement strand
GACGGGCAACGCGTCCTGTTCTCCGGCAAACCGAAACTGGGGGATCCGTGGCAAGTCTGGGAGATGCCAGTGGGCGGCGGCGCCGCTCGCCGCATCGTCTCGCACAAGGAAGACGCCATCGCGCCGTTCTACCTGCCCGGGGATCGCGTTGTCTACTCCCGGCGGACGCCGGCCGGTTTTCAACTCGTCTCGGTGGCACTCGATGGCGGCGCGCCGCTACAACTCACCTACGGGCCCGGCAACCGCGTGGCTTGCGACGTGCTTCGCGATGGTCGAGTCCTGTTCGAGACGGCGCATGAACTCTTCACCGTATATTCCGATGGCAGCGGAGTGGAGAGTTACCGCTGCGATCACGGTCCCGACCGGCGTGGCGCCAGAGAACTCGCTTCCGGCGATATCCTGTTCGAGACCGGCGGCCGCTTGGCCCGGTTCACATCTGCACGCGCGGTTCAACTCGCCGTGGCACTGCCGAAAGGGGAGTATACTGGCCCGGTGGCCGAACTCTCGCCATCCGCCTGGCTGGTCTCCTATCGGCCCGCTACCACGGCGCGGTTTGGGCTCTATCGCTGGCGGCTGGGAGAGGCCTTGCCGGAAATCCTCCTGGCGCCGGCGGGTGAAGCGGTCCAGCCGGTACTGGTGCAGCCCCGGCCCGTTCCCAAGCGCCACCCTTCCGCATTGGGCGATCGTCAGGGAGCCAACCTCCTATGCCTGAACGTGTATACCTCGAAGCTGCCCATCGCCCAGGGCTCCGTAGCCAAGGTCCGCGTCTGGGCACTGAGCGACAGCGGTTCCTCCGTCGTGCTCGGCGAGGCGCCCGTGGAGAAGGACGGGTCATTCTACGTCAACCCACCCAGCGAGACGGCGATCCGCTTCGAACTGCTGGACCGGTCCGGGAAGATCGCCGCCGCCGAGAAGGGCTGGTTCTGGGCGCGCCGCGGCGAGCAGCGCGTCTGCGTCGGCTGTCATGCCGGCCCGGAGCGCGCCCCGGAGAATGCGACTCCCCAAGTGCTGCTCCGAAGTACCGAGCCGGTGAGGCTGAGCGTGCCTAAAGGGGTGAAATGACAATGCCGCGCGAACTGAAACTCCGCTACCTCTCGCTTCCGTTATTTTTGGTGGTCGCGCTGGCGCAGCCGCCGGTGGCGGGGCCCATCCGCTTTGAGGAGGTCGCCTCCCACGCGGGAGTTCCATTCACCCACAGTTTCGGCGCCGAGAAGCTGGGCTCGCTGCTCGAAAGCACCGGAGCCGGCGCCGTCTGGTTCGACTACAACAACGACGGCCTGCTGGACCTTTACGTGACCAGCGGCAAGCCGCTCGGCCCCGGCATCCATCCTTATCCGATGCGCAAGCCGCCGCAAACTCCGCCTGGGAACCACCTGTACCGGAACGATGGCAAGGGGCGCTTCACTGATGTAACTCAACAGGCACGCGTGGCGGGCGTCCTGTTCAGCATGGCGGCCATTGCCGCCGACTACGATAACGACGGCCACACCGACTTGCTCGTCACCGGTTACGGGCACGCCATACTCTACCGCAACAAGGGC
This sequence comes from Candidatus Solibacter sp., assembly GCA_026394025.1. GTDB lineage: Bacteria > Acidobacteriota > Terriglobia > Bryobacterales > Bryobacteraceae > Solibacter. The sequence goes on along the minus strand of JAPKZC010000066.1, from coordinate 3,005 downwards.
GACGGCACCTTTGAAGACGTCACGGTGAAGGTGGGCATTAAGGCCCCCGGCTGGTCCATCGGCGCGGCCTGGCTCGACTACGACCGTGACGGCTGCGTGGACGTGTTCATCGGACGCTATGTCAAGTTCGACCCGGCGTATCGCTCCTACTACGCCGCCGACAACTATCCAGGCCCACTGGACTACGAGCCCGAGACCAACCTTCTGTTTCACAACAACTGCAAGGGCGCCTTCACCGATGTCAGCGAAAAGGCCGGCATCGCGCAATTCAAGAGCCGCGCCATGGGCGTCACCGCGGCAGATTTCGACCTGGACGGCTACACCGACGTCTACGTGGCCAACGACAAGACCGAGAACTTCCTTTTCCATAACCAAAAGGACGGAACCTTCAAGGAGATCGCCCTGCCCGCCGGGGTGGCCTACGGACAGAACGGCGAGAGCACTTCGGCCATGGGACCGGTGTTCACGGATCTGGACGGAGACGGACGGCCGGACCTGTGGGTATCGGACTCCAAGTTCAACCGGCTGATGAAGAACGCCGGCGGCCTGGAGTTCCAGGATGTAACCGAGCGCGCGGGCATCTCGCAACTGGCCGCCCAGTACACCAGTTGGGGCACGGGCGCGCACGATTTCGACAACGATGGGCGCGACGACATTTTCATTGTGCACGGCGGGTTGGTACACCTGGTTCCAATGGAGCACTCGGTTTTTTGCATCCTTGGCGCCATGAAGTTCGACGATGCGTCGCGCGGCGCCGGGCCATTTTTCGAGGTGAAGAGCGTGGGGCGGGGCGCCGCGTTCGCCGACTACGATAACGACGGTAAGATGGATGCATTCATCGTGAATCTGGGAGCCCCGGCTTTTCTGCTGCATAATACTTCGCCTGGGACTAATCACTGGACTACAGTGAAACTGGAGGGGCACAAATCCAACCGCGATGGCATCGGAGCCCAGGTGGAGGTGGTCGCCGGCGGCCTCCGGCAGCAGCACGAGCGGGTGGCTGGGTCGGGCTATCTCTCAGCCGACGATCCCCGCGTGCATTTCGGGCTGGGAGCGGCCGCGAAGATCGATAGACTGACGGTGACGTGGCCCGGCGGTGGCAAGCAGGTAGTGGAGAACCCGCCGGTGGACCGCGTGATCACGGTCGAGGAGAAGTAGCAGGCATGAAGAGGGTGCTGACCGGGAGTGTAGTGGCATTGGCACTGGTGGCCCTGGCCGCGGACGGTCCGGGCACGGCGCGCTTTCCTTCGCCCATCGAACTGGCGGTTTCGAAGGAAGGCGCCCGCCTCTTTGCGCTGTGCGAGGGTACCGACGAGGTGGTCGTGTTCGATGCCCGCTCCGCCAAAATCGTCCGGCGGATCAAGGTGGGGCGTGTGCCCAAAGGCCTGGCGCTTTCTCCCGATGGCACGCGCCTGTACGTGGCGAATTCCTGGAGCGATTCGATTTCCCGCGTCAGCGACGATGTATCGGTGGTAGACCTGGCGGCGGGCATGGAGGTCAAGCGGCTGGCGGCTGGCCGTGGCGCCAGCTACCTGGCGCTTTCTCCGGATGGCGCCAGCATCTAGTGCACACATGTCTTCCCCTACCCGGGAGAATTCCGCGCGCCGCCTGAATCCGATATCGCGGTCATCGACACAGCGAGCCAGACCATCAGGGAACGCTACCCCCTGCCGAACGCGGCGGGAGTGTTCCACGTGGCGTTGTCGGCCGACGGGCGTTTGGGAATGGCGGCGCAACTGCGCCCCAAGAACCTCATCCCGCTGGCCCACGTGGAGCACGGGTGGGTCTTTGGAAACTCAATTTCGGTGTTCGGCCAGGACGTGGGGGAACTGGTGCAGATCCCGCTGGACGAACTGGACCGCTACTTCACCCCGCCGTTCGCCATCGCCCTGGCGCCCGACAAAAGCGCCGCTTATATTTCCACCACGGGGAGCGACAGCGTTACCGTGATCGACATCCCGAAGATGCTCGAGTTCATCCGCGCGGCGTCTCCGGCCGAACGGCGGACGCTGGCCAACGATCTCTCCGCCTCGGCGAATTACGTGCCAACGATCTCTCCGCCTCGGCGAATTACGTGGTCACCCGGATCCCCGTCGGATCGGCTCCCAAGGGCTTGGCGCTGTCTCCCGACGGCAAGCGGCTCTACGTGGCGAACCGCACGGACGACACCATCTCCGTAATCGACACCGCGTCGCGCAAAGTGAGCGCCACGCTATCGCTCGAAGGCCATGCCACGCTGACTGCCGAGCGCCGTGGCGAGCGGCTCTTCTTCAGCGCCCGGTTCGGCTTCCAGGGCCATTTCGGCTGCGCCAACTGCCACCTGGAATCCACCTTCGACGGCCTGCAGTGGGATCTGGAGCCGGACGGCTTCGGCAAGGACATCGTGGATAACCGCCTGCTCGAAGACGTGGCCGAGACCGCGCCGTTCAAGTGGAATGGCGGCAATCCGAACCTCGAAACCGAGTGCGGTCCGCGCACCGAGAAATTCTTCTATCGCTCGGAAAGTTACGACGGCTGGGAACTGTCGGACCTGGTGAGCTACATCAAATCGATGCCGCTGCGCCCCAACCGCTTCCGCTTGGCGGGCGGCGAACTCACCCCCGCCCAGGAGCGCGGCAAGGCGATTTTCGAGCGCACGCGCACCAAGAGCGGCGCGCCGTGCCTGGTATGCCATTCCGGGACGCACTTCACCAATCTGAAAATGTTCGATGTGGGCAGCGGCAAGGCCACGGACCGGTCGCCGGTGATCGATACGCCGCAGTTGAACAACATTGTGCTGACCGCGCCGTATTTGCACGACGGTTCGGCGCGAACCCTGGAAGAGATCTGGACCGTGTTCAATCCCAAGGATACCCATGGGGTGACCAACGATCTCTCCGCCTCGGCGAATTACGTGGTCACCCGGATCCCCGTCGGATCGGCTCCCAAGGGCTTGGCGCTGTCTCCCGACGGCAAGCGGCTCTACGTGGCGAACCGCACGGACGACACCATCTCCGTAATCGACA
>JAPKZC010000954.1:3078-4137 GCA_026394025.1 Candidatus Solibacter sp. | reverse complement strand
CGGCGGTCGCTGGAGGCGGGCCGGGCGCTTACGCAGGGTACGGTAACTCTCCCGCATCGGGGCCTGGCGGCGGTGGAGGCGGCGCTGCGTACCAGCAGACTTGGGGCGGCAATGGGTGGGCGGGGCAGGTTGTCCTCACCTACACCCCGGCATTCACCGGAACGGGCTCCACGTCCACCCCCGGTGCGTCTGCTGGCTCCGGCGCGGAGGCGTTCTCCGGGTCGGGCGCAACATCGGATCGTGGCGCTTCGGCGGGGACTGGAACGCAGTCGTTCACCGGGACCGGCGCCGGGACCTCCCGGGCGGGTTCGGCGGCAACGAGTGCGCAGGCGTTCGCCGGGACCGTAGCATCGTCCAGCAAGGGCGCCGCGGCCGCCACGGGAGCGGAGGCGTTTACCGGGACGGCAGCATCTTCCAGTCGGCCCGCGTCGGCGGGCACCGCCGAGGCGACCTCGTTGTGGGGCGCCGGCACGTCGGCCACCAGGACATCTGTTGGGGGTGCCGCCACACAAGGCTTTTCAGCCACCGGGACGGTTTCCACTCATGGCGGCCTGAGCGGTACCGGAGTGCAAGAGGCCACCCTCGGCCAGTTATCGAACTGGTCCGCCGCGAACGGTTCGGGGACGCTCGTGTTCCTGGGCACGGGCGCGGGTAGTACAGTCGCCGGCGCGGCGAGGGGCGAGGGGTGGCACGGGACGCTGCCGATCCACTTGTGGCCGCGCGCGCGGAGGCCGGCGGTTTATCGCAGACCGTTTTAAACAGGAGAAAAGCAACATGGCAACGTATCTCGAACTGGCAAACTTGGCGAACGATTCGAGCTTCCTGCTTCGCATCGGGTACGCAATCGGCAAATATGCCGCCTACATCTTTAACGAAAGCGGGGGGACCACAAACCACACGGAGCGCCGGAACTGGGCGCTCAACGCCACCGCCAACATCCCGCTCATGCAGTCCCTGCTGGTGCATGAAATCTGCCGCGACAGCAACGTGGTCGCCGGCCTGGAGGCGGTGTCGGATGTGAATCTGCAGACCGCCACCGAGACGGCCGCCAACAATCGG
>JAPKZC010000954.1:0-3030 GCA_026394025.1 Candidatus Solibacter sp. | reverse complement strand
CGCCCTGGCGAATGACAACGCCTTCGTGCGCCGCATCCAGATCGCCGTCGGGTGCTTCGCGTCCTATGTGCTAAACGAGGATCCGGGCACGCCCAACCACGCACCTCGCTATGCCTGGTCGCGGAACGCCATCCTCAACACGCTACCTATCGCCAGCGCGCTGGCGCCCACCATCGTGATGAATTCGACGGTGGCGGCGAAGCTGGCGGGCACGTCCGATGCGGAGATTCAATCCGCAGTCGAAGTTCAGATCGCCCTGTTGATGCTGTAGCAGAAGGAGCCAATCATGTCGGAGCACGGCATAGTCGTCCCACCCAGCGACCCGGAAGATGCGGTACGAGACACGGTAGTCCTCGGGGGAGAGGACTATCGCTGGCTCATCATGCGCCAATTGATCGAGAACCGCGTCGCCTTGCAGGGTATCAGCGAGCATCTGGCGCGGCTCAACGGTTCCGTCGCCGAACATGCCATCTCGATCCGCGCGACGGAGAAACGCCAGGCCGCGCGCGAACAGTTCTGTCCGCTGGTGGATGCCACCAACAGAACGCTGGAGAGTTCGCTGCGGGTGCTACAGGAGAAGCTCGATGAAATTCTCTCCTGGCATCTGACCGTCATCACGGCGCAGGAAACGCGCTCGTCGATTTGGAAGCAGGTCCTCCCCTGGCTCCAGCCAATCGTAATCGCTTTCGGCGCCGCGATCTTGACGTTACTTATAGCCAATCGTAATCGCTTTCGGCGCCGCGATCTTGACGTTACTTATCACCCACGCAAAGGATGTTTTCAAAAAATGAACACTCTACTGGTTTTGCTCCTACTCACCGTGAGTTCTCCGGCCGCTACTGTGTTGCGCGTGGCCTGCGGAGGCCCGGGCGGTACCGATCTCCAGGGCAACGTCTGGCAGCCCGACGTGTTTTACTCGGGCGGCGCCGGGTGGACGGTCTCTCCTGCCACGGGGCTCACGCCGCCCTATCTGAATCTGCGCTATGCAGCCTCGTTCACGTACACCTTCCAATTGCAGCCCGGGCAATACAACGTCACGTTGAAGTTCATCGAGCCGAACAAGACGGCCGCGCTCCAGCGCTTGTTCACTGTGGCCATCAACGGCACTCCGGTGCTCCAGCGTTTGGATCTGGTGGCCACGGCAGGCCTGCTGAAGCCCTACGACAAAACGTTCCCGGTGGTCGCTACCAGTGGGCAGATCCAGGTGGTCTTCACAGGCAACGTGGGCAATGCCGTCATCAGCGGCATCCAGGTGGACAGCGTGGACACCCAAGCCCCGCCCACCCTGGCCTTCGCGTGTGAGGGCGGTTGGGTCGCGGATGGAGGCGTCGATGGGATCGGCGGAATATTCCCGGCGACTTACGCCATGCACACCTGCGAGAACATGAGCGCGTCCCCGTATCGCATCCTGCGCGCCCGCTGCCGCAGCAACGTGGCGGGGCCCACCTTCGATGTGTTGGCGCCCGACGCCGCCAACGTGTACAAGTCGGTGCTCGCGGCGCCGATGGCCTGCGCGCCGGAGGGAGTCAACACAACCGTCTTGCCCAATTCCAGTTATGCGGCGGGCCACGTCCTGAAGTTCGTGTTCATCATTCCCGAAGGGCAGCTCGTCCGGGAAGTGATGGGGGCGGTTGTGTTGGAGGAGGACCACTCGCCAGCCAAGCTGGCATCGTTGCGCGTGTGTACTGGGTCGGGCCTGTCGGTGGACCCGCAAACAGGCAAAGTGTACGTGTGGGATTGCGCGGGCCTCTGGCACGCCAGCATCATCGCCGGCGACGGCTCACTGCTTTCCCTCTTTGGGATTGACGAGCCGTGGACCACTCCGCGTCCCGAGGTCACCTGGGCCCACAAATGAGCACACCCCATTTCATCATCAAATTCCAGATTGGCTTCGATGCCGAATGCGTGGAGCTGCTGCGGACCATCGCAGGAGTCTTGACGCAGGCGGACGCGCGGCTGTCTGAGATCCAACAGCAAGGAGAACTTATGTCGAAAGAATTGCAGACACTGAAGGACCAGGTAGCAGCCAACAACACCCTGGTCGAGAGCGCCATCACGCTGATCGGCGGACTCGCCACCCAGATCGAGGCGCTGAAACAGGATCCGGTGGCGCTTCAAGGACTGGCGGATTCGCTGCGCGCCGAGGACACCAAACTCGCCGCGGCGCTCGCCGCCAACATCACGCCCGAACCCTAAACCCAGACCCCGCCAGGGTCCCAACCCTGGCGGGACACTTTGTTTCCGATTGACCTTGAGGCAGTTTTCACATCATGGCGGTAGCTTTAGTTAATTCGCGGAAAGGCAACGCAGCCAGTTCTCTGGCGACAAACTGGAGCGTAACCGCGGGCAACATCCTGGTGGCGTTCTTCTTTTCCGACAACCCAAGCGAGCCCACGTTGGGGTGTTCCGATGGGACGAACAGCTACACGCAACTCGCGCACGTAACAAAGTGGGGTGCCCACGCCAACATCTACGTCTGCTCCCTGGCTGCCGGTGGAACGATCACGGTAACCGCTAATGCCACATGGGATGCCATCGTCCTGGCGGAGTTCAGCGGGGCGACGCTGACCACCGATGCGACCACCGTAGCAACGGGGCTGGACAATATATACACCCAGACACTCGCCATCGTGGCGCCGTCGGACGGGGACCTAATCCTCAGTTGTTGGTCGGTTGGCTCGCCGGCTGTGACCTATTCCGGTTCGATTGGTACGGATTTCCAGAAGTACCATAACGGCTCAACTCTTCTGTGCATTGCGAATTGGGCCACCGGTGCGGCGAGCACGTTCACTCAGGTGTTCACGCTCAGTCCGACCTGGGCGTCTGCCAATGGGGGGGGAATCATCGCCGCCCTGAAGGCGGCGGCAGCGGGAACGGTTGTCCCGGTTTTCATGAATCCGTATCGACACAGGAGAAACTAACATGGCAAGTTACACAGAGATCGGAACGCTGTACCGGGACAATGCCTTCTTGCTGAAGGTGGAAGTCGCGGTCTTGAAGTACCTGGAGTACATCCTGTCGGAAGACACC
>JAPKZC010000184.1:778-3961 GCA_026394025.1 Candidatus Solibacter sp. | reverse complement strand
CCGCGCGCCCGCCGCTTACCCGGAGGATCTCTTCCTCGCCGTCACCGATGGCAGCGTCAGCGTCTTTCCCGGGCACAGCGCCGGGCGCCGCGCCACCGGCAAACCGCGCGTCCTCGTGGCCAGCCCCTACCTCCCCTTCCCGCTCTCCCACGGCGGCGCCGTCCGCATGTACAACCTCATGCGCCGCGCTGCCGTGGAGTTCGACCTGCTTCTGGTCGCCTTCACCGAGCACGCCGCGCCGCCGCCCCCCGAGGTGCTCGATCTCTGCGCCGAGGTGGTGCTGGTCCGCCGCGCCGGCAGCCACGCTCTGCCCTTCACCGGACGTCCCGAAGTTGTCGAAGAGTTCGCCTCCCCAGCCTTCCGCCCAACTCGCCCAATATGCCCCCGATTGCGCCCCCGCCCGCACCATCCTGGTGGAACACGACGTCACCTTCGACCTCTATCAACAGCTTCTCCGCCTCGATGACTGCTGGGAACTACGCCGCGAACTCGACCTCTGGCGCAAGTTCGAAACCGCCGCCTGGCGCACCGTGGACCGCGTCGTCACCATGTCCGAACAGGACCGCCGCCTGGTGACGTGCACCCCCGCCATCACCCTCGCCAACGGCGTCGATCTCCACCGCTTCCACCCCGCCGCCGACGTTCCCGACCCGCGCCGCATCCTCTTCATCGGCAGCTTCGCGCACCGCCCCAACGTCATGGCGGTAGAGTTCTTCCTCAAACAGGTTTGGCCCCTGCTTCACGACGCCGCGCTCCACATCATCGCCGGCGCGCGCCACGAACAGTATGCCGTGGCGGCCAGTCTCTCGCAGCCCGGCATCACCCTCGATGGTTTCGTCGCCGACGTTCGCCCCGCCTACCAGCGCGCCGCCCTGGTGGTGGCGCCGCTGGTGGCCTCCGCCGGCACCAACATCAAGGTGCTGGAGGCCATGGCTATGGGCAAGGCGGTGGTCAGCACGCCCGCCGGTGTCAACGGACTCGACCTCACGCCCGGCGAAGATTTCGTGCTGGTGCACACCGCCCGGGAAATGGCCGACGCCATCGAAACGCTGCTCGCCACCCCCGCCGGCCGCGCCCGCATCGAAGCCGCCGCCCGCTCCCGCGTGGAGCGCGATTACAGTTGGGACACCATCGCCCGCGCCCAGTCCGCCCTCTACCGCGAACTGCTTCGCTGACGCCGCCAGTCTCCAGTGCCTACGCTTTCTCCGCCCCCTCGCAGCTCGTTGATTCCTCGTCGTGCGTGGACCCTCCTCGCGTCTGCGTCAAGCACCCTCGGGTTTGCGCTACCGCGGCGATTCCGCGGCGTACCCCTTATCCAACCAGTCCGTCTTGAAGCCCGTCGACAGATACAACGCCTTCGCCTTCGTAAAGCCCATCTGCTTCAGCAAAGCCACCGCCGGCTTAACGTTCGGGCATACGCTCCACGGGCAGCACCCGCAGTAGACCACCACCTCGCGGTCCCGCGGCAACTTGCCCGCCTCGGCCTGTAGCATCGCCAGACCGGCCGCGCTCTGTCCCGGTCCGGCGAACACCGATCCCGCGATGTGCCTGCTGCGGTACAACACGTTGGGGCCGACCATGAAGACCACTGGACCCACGCCCTTTGCGGCCAGTTGCGCCGCCAGTTCGCGCGGTTGCACCAGCGCCATGTCCGCCGCCGCTGTCACCGTGACTACCGCCATGACTACCGCCGCCAGCACCGCCGCGAGCCGCGTAAGTTTCTGATTTTTCACGCCTGTGAAGTTTCCGCCCATTTCGGGAATCCGTCTGTACATGTTTTAATAGTAGTTCGTATGCATCGTTTGTTTGGACTTTCGTTATTCGTGTGCGCCGGCACCCTGATTGCCGCCGCGCCACCAGAGCCCGCCCTTCCGCAGGCCCAATCGGCCATGGCGCGCCTGCCGCTGCGCTTCGAGGAGAATCGTGGTCAGTGGGACCCCGCCGTACGCTTCACCGCGCGCTCCGCCGGCGCCAACCTCCAGTTGACCGCGCACGGCCCGGCGTTCCTGGTGGGGCCTCCCCCGTCATCGAGCCGCTCAACCAGTTGCCGGCCGTCACCAACTACCTGGTGGGCTCGCGCAGCCAATGGCACACCGGCATCGCCAACTACGCCCGCGTGCGCTACCAGAGCGTCTATCCCGGAATCGACGTGGTCTACTACGGCAACCAGAATCAACTCGAATACGATTTCGTCCTCGCTCCCGGCGCCAACCCCGATGCCATCCGCCTCAACTTCCGCGGCGACGTACAGGTCAGCCTCACGCCCAACGGCGATCTCGCGCTCCGTTCCAACGGCGCCCAAGTGCTCCAGAAAGCGCCCGTGATCTACCAGGACAACCGCCCGATCAAAGGCCGCTATACCCTGCTGGCCCGTAATCAGGTCGGATTCCGGCTGGACCGCTACGACCGCACCCGCCCCCTGGTAATCGACCCCATACTGGTCTACTGCACCTTCATGGGCAGTTCCGGCGCCGACCGCGTCACTGCCATCAAGATGGGCCCCAAAGGCCAGCTCTACATTACCGGCTCCACTACCACCGGCGAAATGCCGTACATCGACGGCGCCTACAACAACCTCAGTTCCGGCCTCACCGATATCTTCCTGGCCATCATCGATACCACCGCCAACGGCAACTTCGAGCTTAAATATTTCTCCTACATCGGCGGCGCCAACTCCGATATCCCGCTGGCCCTGGAAGTGGATCCCCAAGGTGTCGCTTACCTCGCCGGATCCACCACTTCCACCAACTTCCCGGTGAATGGCAGCGCGGTGCAAGCCACCGGCGCCGCCAGCTTCGTGGCCGGGTTCGTCACGGGAATCGACCCCAGCCTCTACGGCGGCGATTCCCTGATCTACTCCACCTACTTCGGCGGCACCGACGGCAACACTTCCGTCAACGGGCTCGCGCTGGACAAAGACGGCTTCTTCTACATCATCGGCACCACCAGGGCCACCGATCTCCCGCTCACCACCAGCGGCTACGCCCAGGCGATGTACGGCAACCAGGATGCCTTCCTCGCTAAGATCGATCGCAACAGCGCGTCCCCGGTCTACTCAACTTATCTGGGCGGCGAACTCACCGATGAAGGCCGCTCCATCGCGGTGGGCAGCAACGGCAAGGTCTACTTCGCGGCCACCACCACTTCCACCCAGTTCCCGATGGAAGGCCCCGGCTATCGCCG
>JAPKZC010000184.1:0-748 GCA_026394025.1 Candidatus Solibacter sp. | reverse complement strand
GGCCGGGATTCGCAGGGCGGCGTCGATATCATAGTCGGCATCATGGACATGTCCGCATTCGGCACACCTTCGCTGGTCTACTCCACCTACTTAGGCGGGTCGGATACCGATGAGGTCCGGAAGATGACCCTCGACGCCAGGAACAACGTAATCCTTACCGGCTACACGCTCTCCAACGATTTCCCCGTCACTCCCGATGCCGTGCAGCGCAACGCCGTCGGCAACACCGACGTGTTTGTCTCCGTGGTCAATCCCAATGATCCGGCGCACTTTCTGGTCTATTCCACCTACTTCGCCGGCACGGAAGGCGAAGTGGCCTACGACGTCAAGCCCGACAGCGCGGGCAATCTGTACTTCACTGGCTACACCCTCTCGCCTGAGCTGTTCACCGTGAACGCTCCCTATCCCGGATGGGGCGGCGGAATCGATGTCTTTATCGCCGCCATCAAGCCCGGAACCCCCGGCCGCGCCGGTCTTCTCTTCTGCACCTACGTCGGCGCCACCGGCACCTATGTCGGCAGCACTCTGGCGCTCGGTTCGGATGGCAGCATCTACGTGGGAGGCTACGGCAACATCGGCATGCCGATCACCATCAACGGCTATGCCGGCGGCGTCACCGACGGCTTCATCTTAGTGATGAAGTAATCAGGCGGTGTTCATCGACGCCGGACACGAGGCAGCTATCCATCGATGGCTACTGCACTAACACCACCGGCAGCGCGTACTCCTGCCGGAAGTGGGTGGGCCG
>JAPKZC010000896.1:6868-9920 GCA_026394025.1 Candidatus Solibacter sp. | reverse complement strand
AAATGCACTTCCGCGATCCGGTAGTGGGAGAGCGAACTGGTGCGGTTGGTTTCCAGCGCCTTCTGGTACTGCTTGATGGCTTCGCCGAATTCGCTCAGTTCGGCGTACTGCTCGCCGCGCCTAATAGCAACCGCCACGCGCACCTGATTGCTGTAGCGCAGCAGGCGGTTGTTGGGATCGATGACCACGCTCTTGGGCTTACCAAAGGTATCCACCGAGAATTCCGAGGAGGTGCCGACTACTTCCACGCGTTTCTCTTCGGGATTGCCTTCGGTTTCGATTTTAAGATCCACCGGCATGCGAAAGGTATCCATGTCCTGGGCGATTTTTCCCATTACGCGAAAGCCTTTCGCCGTGCGGAAAATGGTGTATTCCAACTTGAACTCGGGGGCTGCGCTGGATTCAATCCACTGGATGAAGAAGTACCCCAAGTCCTGCTCGGAGGCGGTCTCGGCCACCTTGCGAAAATCGTCGGTATTGGGGCTCTTCCAGGCGAATTGCTGGCTGTACGCCTTCAGTGTCTTGAAGAACTTCTCGTCGCCGATGACGTAGCGCAACATGCCGACGACGGTGGCGCCCTTGCCGCCGGTGAGCGCCCACAATTCGGGCGAATAGTCTTCCAGGCGCGCCGCCTGCATGATGGGCACGGTATCCACCGTGAGCGATTCGACCATGACGTCGCGCAACTGGGCCTCCATGGCGGCTGGGCCTTTTTCGTGCTCGCTCCACAGCAACTCGGCATAAGCGGCCAGCCCATTGGTGAGCCACAGATGATTGCGCGTGGCGGGCGAGACCAGTTGTTCGAACCACTGCCGCGATACCTGATTGGCCAGCAGCTTGGCGTTGGCCTGCTTGCCGATGCCGCGCGGGGCCAGGAAGATCATGCCGGGCGACGCAAAGCCGTTGGGCGCGCCCTCCTCGGTTTCCACCACGGTCAGATTGGCGTAGGGCGGAAGACCGAACACGCCGGTAAAATACGACATCGTCTTGCCGATCTGCTCGCCGTAAAGCTGCGCCATGTCGGCCTCCGGACCGCGGAAATACAGGGAGGTGGTGACGCCTTCGCTGGCCACGCGCGCCGCCTGACCCTTGACGATGGCGATGCTGCCGGGAAAAGAGGGACGCTCGAACTTGATCTGGTAGCGGGTCTTGTCGCCGGTGGTTTCCTTGCTTTCGTTGCCGCTGCCCAGCACGACGCAGTCCTTGGGGACGGTGAGGCGCAGGTCGGCGGAGAAACGGTCGGTGGTGTAGCCGCTCACGGGGAACCAGCGCGCCGGGTACAGCAGATACGTGAAGTCGGGATGGATGGCGGCGAACCTGATGCCGTAGACCGGCGAATCCTCCTGCCCGGAGAGCTTGCCGTCGTAATAAAAGGTGATGGTGACGGCCTGACCCTTTACCAGGGGCTGCTCAAAACTCAGGCGCACGGTGAAATCCTGCTGATTGCGGGACGCCGGAATCTGCTTGCCCTGGTCGTCCACCACGCGCGACACGTTCAGGGCGTTGTTGAGTTCAAAGGCCGCGGAGGTGATGTTGTCGTCCAGCGGGAGGAAGCGCACACTCGCCTTGGCGGAGAGGGATTGCGTCGCGGGAGAGACCTCCGCGTCGATGGTGTACAACTCCACGTCGATGCGGGAGCGGCGATCCGTTTGGGACCATGCGGCGGAGGCGCCGAGCGCCAGGGTGAGAACGAGGGCGAGCGTACGATTACGAAACATGAGTGACTTGTCCTTCCAATATCTCTTGAATGGCCAGCGCCGCACGTTGCGGCGCGGCGGCACCGCCGACGAGTTTCCGCCGCACGTCGGCCAGCCCAGCCTTCATTTCGGCGCGGGCATCCCGATCGGCGAGCAGACGCAGCGCTTCGCGCGCCAGATTCGGGCCGTTCATCCGGCTTTGCATCAACTCAGGCACCACGGCGCGCCCGGCGATCAGGTTGACCATGGAATAGAAGGGGACGTCCACCAGGAACTTGCCGGCCAGCCAACTGGCCGCCGTCACCTTGTAGAACGTGACCATAGGAGTGCCCAGGAGCGCAGCTTCCACGGTGACCGTACCGCTTGCAGCGAGCGCGAGATCGGCATGCGCCATGGCGTCCCAGCTTTCCCCTTCCATCACCTGAATCGGCGAGCGCCCCAGGCGCCCGGTAAAAAACGCTGCCCCGGTAGTCACCGAGGCCGGCAACACAAAGCTAATGGCCTGTTCCCGGTAGATCCGCTGCACCGCGTCCAGCAGCGCCGGCAAATGGCGCGCTGCTTCTCCACGTCGGCTTCCAGGTAGTACCGTAATTAAGGGACGCTCCGGGGCCAACCTGTGTTTCCTAAAAAACTCATCACGGCTGAGCGCGGGGCGCACCAAGCCGGCCAGCGGGTGTCCGATGTAGGTAGTGCTCACCCCGTGGCGCGTGAAAAACTCCTCTTCAAAGGGGAAGATGCAGAGCAGGCGGCGGATGGTGCGGCGCATTTGGCGGACGCGGCCCTGGCGCCAAGCCCAGGCTTGGGGCGCCACCAGGTAGACCACTGGGATGCCGCGCCGGTGCAGCTGGCGGGCCACGCGCAAGTGGAAATCGGGAGAATCGGTGAGAACGGCCAATGCGGGGCGTTCGAGCTCCGCTGCGGCGAGGAGTTTCCGGTATTCGCCGTAGATTCGGGGGATGTGGGAAAGCACTTCCACCAAGCCGACGACGGCGAGGCTGGCCGCATCCACTACGGTGCGTACCCCGGCGGCCCGCAACCGGGGGCCGGTGCAACCGAAGAACTCCGTATCCGGGCAGACGCGGCGCAACACCGCCACGACCAGCGCGGCGTAGAGATCGCCTGACGCCTCACCCGCCGATACGAGGATCTTCCGGTGCATCCAACTACGAGTGTAGCGAAGTGGGGACCTTTCACCGGAGACAGGCCCCGGAGACAGGCCGCGAGCACCGGCGATTAACCGAAATGGGGGAACCAGGTCCCGGCGAGCGTTCTAAAGGTGGCGAAGCCGCTTTCGGCCTGAGCGCATCCCAGCGTCCCGTGCGATTGCGCGCTCATGCTCACGCGAACTCAAACCG
>JAPKZC010000896.1:2980-6790 GCA_026394025.1 Candidatus Solibacter sp. | reverse complement strand
ATCGCATCGTATCGCCGCCCACCCTATAAGTCGCGAAGTCCTTCTCCAATATCCACCCATCCACCACATACGGCGCCGGGCGGCAGCCCTCCAACTGCCCGCCCTCCCGCAAACTGATTTCCACCGCCAGCGGTACACCCGCGGTCCCGCTCGATCGCAGCCGAAGCTCAAACCCGCTATTCAGCTCCGTCAGCGTCGCCACCTGCTCCAGCTTGCACACCTGCGTCTGGCGCCGCTTCGCCCGCAGCGCGCTCCAATTCTTGTAGTCCACCTTTTGCGGCGGCACGAGCGGCTGGTAGTACGGCGCGCTGAGCGATTGGCGGAAGACATATTTCGACCCCCCCTTCACGCAAGTGTCCGGCACGAACTGCCCCTTGCCGAAGAACGACGTCGCGAATCGCACGGCGTTAATCACCACTCCGCCATTCCTGGCGCTGAAGAAACGGCTGCTCTCCCGCAACACCATGGTCGCGTCCCAACGTCCGCGCCGGATGCGCGCCAGGCCCAACACGCCGAACCACTTTTCGTAATCCTCGGGCAACGCCTCCGCCGGCGGCAAGGGACCGGCGAGTTGCGGGTACTCGAGCAGCGCCGAGAGCCGCGCGCTGTCCGCCAGTCCGCGCGCCAGTGCGGCGAGCTGCCCGCTGCCATCATGCACCGCCAGGAAATTCACGGGGAACCAGTACCCGGCCATGGTCCCGCGCACGAACTGGTCCTGCCGCCTGGAAACCTCCGTCACCACTTCGCCATCGGGATGCAGCAGGTACATCATGGCTTGCAGATTGCGCCGCACCGGGTCCAGCAGTTCCGGCCGCTTCAATTTCGCCGCCAGCACGGTGAATGCCCGGTCCATCACCGTGTTGTACGTTACCGTGCTGCGCTCGATGAACTGGCCATCCTCATCGATATCGATGCCCTCCGCCAGCCACTGCGCGATGCGCCGTGGGTACGCCGGATCCGGAAACACGTCGTTCACCTGCGCCAGGGCCGAGCACACCACCCATCGGTGATTCGGTGTGTGGATCCCGCCCGTCGTCATTCCGCCCGCAGCCTTCACCAGGAACGGCCGCAGCGTACGCAGAACTTCCGCGGCGCCGTACATCTTCGCCAAGGCCGCCGCCGTGGCCACGTTGTGGACCACGAATCCGGTATCCGGCGGCGAATTGAAATTGGTGGAGAGCAGGTCGATATTGCCTTCGGCGCTCTGCGAGCGCTCCAGAAACTGCGCCGCGAGGCGAATCCGCTCCACGACTTCCGACGCGCCGTGGTGCTTCGATTGCGGCGCCATCCAACTCGCCGCGGCGGTCTCGATAAGCCCGCCCGCCGACCCCGCGTTACACATTCCGTACTCGTCCGGCACGCCGCCCAGCCGGGGGTTCGCCGCGCCGGTGATCTGGGCGCGCAGCAGGTTGTCCACCGCCGCATCGTTGCGCGCCACCACGCGCGGGTCCACCTCCGGCGCCGCCGCAGGCGCGCCCGCGGCCACCGCCGCGCCGCCCATCGTCCATAAGACCTGCCGCCGGGTAACCCCACTGTCCATAAGATCGCCTCCCCAAGGTATTCATTAAAGCACCCATACCCGCTAAGATAGGCATTCACGATCCATATGTCCCAACCAACGCAAGCAGCGCCCGCCGATGCGACGCGCTATCTTCCCCTGTTGCTCGTCCTGTTCGCCGGCAGCGGATGTTCCGCCCTGATCTACGAGACCGTCTGGTATCAGCACCTGCAAATGGCCATCGGGTCCACTGCCGTGTCACTCGGCTTCCTGCTGGCCACCTTTAT
This sequence comes from Candidatus Solibacter sp., assembly GCA_026394025.1. Lineage (GTDB taxonomy): Bacteria > Acidobacteriota > Terriglobia > Bryobacterales > Bryobacteraceae > Solibacter. The sequence goes on along the minus strand of JAPKZC010000896.1, from coordinate 5,005 downwards.
GGGCGGACTCTGCATCGGCTCTGTGTGGTTCCCGCGGCTGCGCCTGGCAGGGCAACACCCGCTGCGCGTCTATGCATACCTGGAACTCGGCATCGCCGCCTCCGCCATCCTGGTACATCTGCTGTTGCCGCTGGTAAACATGGCCTACATCGCCGGCGCCGAACACGGCATGCCGGGCTTCCTGCTGCGCGGATGCCTCGCCGCCATATGCCTGCTGCCGCCGACCATTCTGATGGGCGCCTCGCTGCCCGCCATCGTCCGTTGGCTGAAGTCCACGCCGAACGGCGTCTCCTGGTACGGCCTGCTCTACGCCGGCAACACGGCGGGCGCTGTTTTCGGATGCCTGCTCGCCGGATTCTACCTGCTGCGCATCTACAACATGGCGGTCGGCACCTACGTTGCCGCCGCCATCAACGTCGCCGTGGCCCTGGCCAGCTTCGCCATGGCCGCCCGCACGCCCGCCGAGGCCAGCGTGCCGGAAACCGCGGGCGAGACCGCCGTGCTCGCGCCCGATGCCCCCGGCGACGGAATCCCGCGCTGGACCATCTACGTCGCCATCGGGCTCTCCGGCGCCACCGCGCTCGGCGCCGAGGTGGTGTGGACCCGCCTGCTCGGTATGCTTCTCGGCCTGACGGTATACATCTTCTCTATCATTCTGGCCGTCTTTCTGATCGGGCTTGCCGTGGGCAGCGCAATCGGCTCCATGCTGCTGCGCTCGGTGCGCCCGCGCCTCGCCCTTGCCTGGTCGCAAGTGCTGCTCACGCTCGGTATCGCGTGGACCGCGTGGATCATCTCCACATCGCTTCCCTACTGGCCCATCAACCCGCTGCTCACGATCAGCCCGTGGCACACGTTCCAACTCGATATGGTGCGCTGCCTTTGGGCGCTGCTGCCACCCGCCATCCTCTGGGGCGCGAGCTTTCCGCTGGCCGTCGCCGCGCTGGCCCGCCCCGGTGAGGACCCCGGGCAAACCGTCGGCAGCGTCTATGCCGCCAATACCCTGGGTGCGATATTCGGCGCGCTCATCGTCTCTCTCGGCCTCATCCCCTGGATCGGCACGCAGAATTCGCAGCGCGTTCTCCTGTGGGCCGCGCTCGCCGGCGGCGTCCTGATCCTGGTCCCCTACGTACGCGCGCTACGCTCGCCTGGGGTATCCGCCGCGCTCACCGCCAGCGTGCTCCTCGCCGCCTGGCTCTCCAGCAACCTGGCGCCCATTCCCGGCGAATTGATCGCTTATGGACGCCGTATGGCGCTGAACGCCGGCAAGAGCGAAGTGCTGTACACCATCGAAGGGCGCAATTCCTCGGTAGCCATCACGCGCTGGGCCGACGGCGCCATCGAAGTCGATGTCAACGGCCACGTGGAAGCCACTACCGAGCCCTACGACATGAAGTTACAGCGCATGGTGGGCCACCTGCCCGGCATACTGCACCCCACGGCGAAATCCGTCCTCGGCATCGGCTTCGGCGCCGGCGTCAGCGCCGGCACCTTCACCAGATATCCCGGCATCGAGCACATCACCATCTGCGAAATCGAGCCCGTCATCCCGCCCACCTCGACGAAGTACTTCGGCAAGTATAACTACGAGGTTTACAGGAATCCCAAAACCCGCATGGTATTCGACGACGCGCGCCACTACCTGCTGACCACGAAAGATAAGTACGACATCATTGCCAGCGACCCGCTCGACGTCTTCGCCAAGGGCACCGCCGCCATCTACTCCCGGGAGTACTTCGAATCCGTCAAGCGCCACCTCAACCCCGGCGGCCTGTTCACGCTCTACGTCCCGCTCTACGAAAGCGACGCGCGCACCGTGAAGAGCGAACTGGCCACCTTCTTCGAGGCCTTTCCGCACTCCACCATTTGGGCCAACACGGTCAATGGCCAAGGCTACGACATGGTGTTCATGGGCCACATGGAAGCGCCTGTCATCAACCTCGACGAGATTCAGCAGCGGCTCAGCCGCCCCGATTACGCGCCGGTGGCGCAGGCCCTGTACGAAATCGGCGTCACGTCGATTGTCGA
>JAPKZC010000896.1:618-2975 GCA_026394025.1 Candidatus Solibacter sp. | reverse complement strand
GAGCGCCGGCGCCGAAATCAATCGCGACATCGACCTCCGCCTGCAGTACCTGGGCGGCTGGGGCATCAACTCCACTATGGAAGATGCCCTGTACCGGCAGATATTGAAGTTCCGCCAGATGCCGCGCGGTTTGTTCACGGGCTCTCCGGAACGGGTGGGAGCGCTGCTGCAAGCCATCGCCGCCACGGGGAATTGAGTTCCTGTAACCGCAGGTCGAACTATGCGGCCGGCGGGTAGACCGCGTCCTCAACCGCAATCGAAAGCCGCTTGCCGAGAGCGGCGAACGCCGCCTCCATCTGGTCGAGGCGCGAATGGTTGTCGAGGTCGAACAGCCTGTCGACGGTAGTCTTCGGGATGCCGAGACGGCGCGCAAGTTCGGCTTTTCGTAGGCCGGAGGCCTGAAAGACCATATAAAGTTCAGCTTTCGCGGCGTCCAGTGCGGCGAGGCGAATCATGCGAGGCTTCCGCCCGCGCAGCTTGCTGGGACGCGGCACTGCCTTGCCCTGCCGGATTAGCTCTCGGATCATAGTGCGGATTGCATCCGTTGCCATCTCTTCGGCTTCACGCCGGGTGTCTCCCTGGGTGACTCCCCAATCGAAGTCGGGGAACCTGACGAGGAAGCCACCCTCTTCAGCGGGCTCGAAAATCGCGGGGTATTCCATGCTACAGCTCCTTTATTCCCAGAGATTTCAGAATGCTCTGCACCGTGCCCTTTTTGACCTCTTTGGCGGGATGACGCGGCATGATGGTGCAATTTCCCTTGAAGTAGACGGCGAGGTGCTTCCTGGCATCCACGAACGTGCACCCGGCCTTTCCAGTTTCCGCTTCAGTTCGATCGCCGTCACCTTCGCATAGTAAGCAAATATGCTTACTATGTCAAGCAAGCGGTTAGCTCCTGAGACTCTTCGCCTACTCGCAGAGGCGCTTCTCAGCACCCACGAACGTGCACCCAGCCTTAGCCGCGGCGAACAGGTTGATTTTACGTTCATTATTCTATACTGTAATTTATGTAATGGCTATTTATATGGACAGTAAATATGAGCCACGGTAGATCCTCCACAGCCATCCCGGTACCTGTAGCACGTGCGCTCCGAAAGCTCGGACACGACATTCGTGATGCGCGGCGGCGGCGGCGTATTCCCGTAACCATCCTGGCGGAACGAGCCTCCATCAGCCGGACCACCCTGCACAAGGCGGAGAAAGGTGACCCCGGCGTCTCGCTCGGCGCCTACGCCACAGTTCTGTTCGCCCTGGGAATGGTCGATCGGCTCGCCGACGTGGCCGACCCCAGGCACGATGCGCTTGGACTTGCGCTGGATGAGGAGAACCTGCCTGAACGCATTCGGCTCCCTCGCCTGCGGAAGGCAGGTAAGCCAAACACCAAGGGTACAGAGTAATGGAGAAGGAAGTTCTCGTCTACGTGGACCTCGAAAGCGCGCCCCACCTGGCGGGACGTCTGTGGGCTCGCACGCGCAAGGACCGGGAAAGCGCCACTTTTGAATACGACAAGAACTGGCTCGCTCACCCCGAACGATTCTCTCTTGAACCGGCCCTTAAGCTAGGGCCTGGTCCATTTCACGCGCCTTCCGCCAAACCGCTCTTCGGCGCCATCGGCGACTCCGCCCCCGATCGATGGGGACGAGTATTGATGCGACGCGCCGAGCGCCGGCGCGCCAGCCACGAGGAACGGACGCCGCGCACCGTCAGGGAAATTGACTATCTGCTCACAGTGGACGATGAAGCACGCCAGGGTGCACTCCGTTTTGCCGAGTGGGAAGGTGGACCGTTTCTTGCCGTGCCCGGCCCGATGAAGATCCCGCCGTTAATCGAGTTGCCCCGGCTGCTCTCCGCCACCGAGCGTGTTCTGAACGGCACCGACACCGACGAGGATTTACGCCTGCTGCTCGCGCCTGGCTCATCGCTCGGCGGAGCCCGTCCCAAGGCTTCGGTCCGGGACCGCGACGGCCATCTCGCAATTGCCAAGTTTCCGAACCAAGGGGACGAAGTGAACACAGTCCGTTGGGAAGCGGTGGCCCTGACCCTGGCAGCCAAGGCCGGCATTAAGGTGCCCGGCTGGCGGATCGAAACGATCACCAGTAAACCCGTGCTCTTGCTGCGCCGTTTCGATCGGGAGCGCGGAATGCGGCTCCCATTCCTCTCGGCGATGAGCATGCTCGACGCCAAAGACAACGAGGCGCGGAGTTACCTGGAATTCGTCGATGTCCTCCGCCAGCACGGTGCGGCTCCGAAGGATGACATGCACGAGTTGTGGCGGCGGATTGTGTTCAGCATCCTGATTTCGAATACGGACGACCATTTGCGCAATCACGGTTTTCTCTGGCCGGGTCCATCCGGGT
>JAPKZC010000896.1:0-585 GCA_026394025.1 Candidatus Solibacter sp. | reverse complement strand
CCGGGTGGCGCCTGTCTCCGGCCTACGACCGCAATCCGATTCCAGCCGATCTCAAGCCGAGGGTTCTCTCCACAACCATCGATCTTGACGACGGCACGGCCTCGCTGAAGTTGGCGCTGCAAGTCGCCGATTATTTCGAATTGCGCCAAGGCGAAGCCCGCTGTAGCATGTTCCGTCTTTACTAGCGCTGCGAACCACCCGTCTATCTCGGGTTGGGTGGATTTGCTCTGAGCAACTGCAATTCGGATCAAGGCTCTCAGGCTGTACGATTCTGTGCTGGTGGGGGTTCACCTTTGATTGATTCCGACGGCAACACCGATTACCTCACCTTGGCTATTCAAGATTGGGCCTCCTGAAGAGCCAGCGGAAAGAGGGCTTGAGATTTGAATCAGGTCCCGGCCCTCTACCTTCCGGAGACCTGAAACCACGCCTGTGCTGATGGTGCGCTCAAGACCTTTCGGATTGCTTATTGCAAAAACAGAATCTCCTGGTTGGGGCGCCTTCTCAGCAAGCCTCAGGTGGCTGGAAGAAAGTTCGGCATCGACACTAAGGAGGGCCAGATCATTGAACGGATCTACTCGAAGG
>JAPKZC010000079.1:7830-9523 GCA_026394025.1 Candidatus Solibacter sp. | reverse complement strand
GTTGTACATTTCGCCGTAACCCGAGATCCCCTGATTGGTATCGATCCGCACCAGGATTTGGCCGCTCACCACACCGCCCCTGCCCGCAGCCGCCCCGGGGTAAGCCTGTCCTCCCGTACGCGCATCGGCCGGCCTTCCCCCGCCACGGCCGCCGCCACCGCCTTGACCCCGGTTCTGACTCAGAATGGCGATGCGCATGTCGGTGATTTTCAAATCCGACGGCTTCGAATTCCGGTTGACGTTCTGGGGATAGGCTTCCAGATCAGCAAAGAGGCCAAGCCCTGCAGCCGCAGCGCCGTTTGTCAGAAACGAACGCCGCCCAAACAAATTTCCTTTTAAAGACATATGCCCTGCTCCTTTTCTGTCTGACTCTCCAGCCAGGATCACGGAACAGCACATCCACGGCTTTGCGTTCCGCGACGAGAAAGTCTCTACACCGGAATTTCGTTTTGGACCTATAGGTCTCGTTTAATATACACTAAAACTCCCGAGCTCGGGGTTGCGTTGATGCCGATCGTTGCGATTCAAGCCGCACACACCAGGGCCTCAGGTCATGCACCGTGGCAAATCCAGTCGGAGATTAGAGATTGATTTAGGTTAGGATATCCAGAGGCAGATTCCGGCACGAGGCGGGACTGAAAGGAGTAACAACGTGAATTGGAGTCGCAGAGACTTGCTAAAGGCAGCCCTGGCGCTGCCGGCCGGCCCCTGGCTGGCAACTTACCGCGCATGGGCCGCACCGCTTGAGAAAACCGTCAAGATAACGGCCATCAAGGCGCTGCAATTAGACAACGTCGGCGACGGCTGTCTGATCAAGATTGAGACCGACGCCGGCGTAGTGGGCTACGGAGAGGCGGGCTGCACTGCTAAGATGGCGCGTGCGCGCATCGAGCAGATGAAGCAGCGCATCTGGATGGGACAGGACCCGCTGGCGATTGAGCACTTGTTCTACCTCATGACCGCCCCGCAGAACCCGTTCATACCCCACGTCGGGCTGATCAGCGGTATCGACATCGCACTCTGGGATCTCGCGGGTAAGATCATCGGCCAGCCCGTCTACCGGCTGATGGGCGGCCCGGCGCGTCCCGCGGCCCCGATCTATTCCCACGGCCGCGTCGACAACCTGCTGGACGAGGCGAAGGTAAGAGACTGGTTCCAGAAGACGAAGGATAATCCGGAAGGCTTCAAGATCTTCAAGTTCGGAGTCGGCTTCGGCGAACGCGGGCCGGGCAGTCCGTGGGCGGCCACCGCGGATGGATACGACCTGCGCAAAGTCGCCAAGGGTTACGAGATCCTGCCCCACGGCGATCGGCCTCGCCAGAGCCATCGAGCCGGCCGAACCCGCGTGGTTCGAAGATCCCATGAATTTCGTTTATTCGGAGGCCTGGGTGCATTTGAAGCGCGCGACCCGCGTTCCGATCCTCACCGGCGAAAAGGTCGAGTTGGTGGCCGGTTTCAAGCCGTATCTCGACAACGGCGCGGTGGACATCCTTCACCCCGACCCGGCGTACGCGGGCGGCATCACCGGTATCCGCAAGATCGCCGACTACGCCGCCGTCACGCGTGTTCCGGTGGGTTTGCACAGCGGACCGAGTTCGCTGATCCGTTTCTACGCCGCGGTTCACATGGCAGGGGCCATTCAGAACTTCTTCCGCATCGAGAACATGTTGGGCGAGGGGCGCGGATTTAAGGA
>JAPKZC010000079.1:7431-7813 GCA_026394025.1 Candidatus Solibacter sp. | reverse complement strand
CGCGGATTTAAGGAGAAAATGGCCATGCCGGGCAAGGAACCCGTCGTCCGCAACAGCGCCATGGTTCTCCCCACAGGCCCCGGCCTGGGCCTCGACCTCAACGAGGATTGGCTCAAGCAGCACGCCGTCAAGGACGAGCCCTACTGGGCTTAATCTCGGACGCGCCGCTGCAACTCGACTTCATCCATCTTTTCCCCCGCGGGCATGGCGGCCTCGTCGTGGACGCTGCCGATCATCGCGGGCAGGTTGGCGGAGATCTCGGGCGCCTTGGGGTCGCAGGGGTGGGTGGGCAGCGACGTGCCGTCCACCACGGGGCGCAGGCATTGGACTCCACGAGATCAGGGACGTTATAGTGCTCCAGTTCAAAGCCCTGGCCGAGCGT
>JAPKZC010000079.1:0-7378 GCA_026394025.1 Candidatus Solibacter sp. | reverse complement strand
GCCGAGCGTGAACATTCAGCGCTCTCCAGGTTTCAGGATGTCCATGAAGCGGCGCTTGCAGACCACCCCGCCTCCCTCCGGCGACGGAGAACGCCCCTATGGGTCGCTACTTGGGCATCGGCAGGCCGGCGGCTTCGTAGACCGCCTGAACCGGTATCTCGATCGCTCCGATACCGTAGAACATGACGTTTACTCTGCGGCCGTTCTGCTTGTTGGTCACTTCCATCATGCGCAGGCCGCTGTCGGGAACCGTCCATGCTCCCTTTAGAGTGGCGGCGGCGCACAAGGCCTGATCCTGAAGGAAGCGCCAATCCAACCAGTCGAGATCGAGCATCGGATGGTTCGCGCTGTAGAATCCGGCGATTGGGTTCTCAACGCTGTGTCCCGTAAAGACCTTGAGCGAGTGCCTCTCGTACGGGGACAGGTTGTTCTTGAAATAATCGACGAGTTTCTGCGTATCCTCGGCCCACACTTTCAGGGCCTCCGCCGACCGCAGGCTGCGGCCGGCTCCGATCCCCATGGAATCGCCCGTGAAGATCATCAGGTCCTTGGCCAGCAGGTACGATGTGCACCCGTTTGAATGGCCGCGGATCAGGAGCGGCTTCAACACGCGGCCTCCGCCCAGGTCGAATGTCTTGTTCGCGTGATCGAAGACCGTGTAGACGGAGGGATCGATCCCGTGTTGCTTCTTCGGGGCTTCCAGGTCCTCGCCTTTCGGCATCCACAGGATGGTCTTCCTACCGGCGAATGCGCGGGTCATGCCGTCGTGATCGGGATGCGCGTGCGTGATGGCGACTTCGTACGGCAGAGCGCCCCTGAGGCCATCCACCACCGCACGCAGTTCTTCGGCGGCGTTCTTGCGCGGGGGGATCTCATCTCCGGCATAGCCGTCGACGTAATTATTCCCCAGATCCACCAGCAGCGCCTTCGACGCGCCGCGAACCAGATACATGTCGGCGCCAATCAGGCCGCCGGCCCTGGCTTTGGGGTCGCCCCTGTCGGCAATCTGATAGATGCCGTCGCCAATCTTGATAATGGAATAAGAACCGTACTTTACCGAATCGCCGAGCTTGACGAGTCCGGTAGGCTTGAACGCAGGCACGGCCTGCCCAAACGCACATCGAGCCGCCAGACTCAGAATCAGCACGGCGTGCCGGGTGTTTCCTCTCGTCATATCGCGTCCTCCATCAGGTCATCCACTACAACGTAACATTCAAACCAGCCGCCATCTGTAAGAGAAGGGGCCCGACCCGCAAGTTCCCTGTTCACGGGGGCGCCCGCGGGCGGGGAGCGGAGCGGAAAGTCCCAGACCGGCCGCGCCAACGCCTACATCCCGGACGAAGGTTCTTCTGCTCGTGTTCACAATGATCTCCCCTGGATCTGATTTCCTCTTAAAACGCTACTTGGACGCCGGCTGGAATAACTTCGGCAGCAGATCTTTCATGGTCACTCGCCAGACCGGCCACTCATGAATGTATCCGGGATACTCCACAAGAGCGTATTTGACACCCTTTTCCTTCAGCGCCCGTTTGACCGCCTGGTGCGTTGAAGGATACAGCGTGTCAGCCGTCCCGATGGAGATGAATAGAAGCCGTAAACGGTCGTTTGCGCTGGCGTTGAGTTGCGGCAGCAGGGCGGCGAACTTCACCGGATCTATGGAGCGTGTCAGGTCCGGCCCCTTCAACTCGGCGGCATTCGGGGGAGCCGGGATGTCGAATGCAATGCCCGGCATGACCGGGTATCCTCCGCTGAAAGCAGCCACCCACGCAAACAGATCGAGGTGGTTGAAGGCTGTGTACATCGTCTGTGCGCCTCCCACCGAGAGCCCGGCAATGGCGCGGCTCTCGCGATCCGATCTGGTGCGATACGTCCTGTCGATGAACGGAACGAGATCGTTGACGATGGTCTCCGGGAAAAGACGGAAGCGGCCGGGATCCTGATTCGCAGGGAGGGCCGGCGGGGCTTTCACGTAGTCGGGCGCGGCGATGCGGGTGATGTTGCCGTTGGGCATGACGACAATCATCGGTTTCGCCTTACCCTGCGCGATCAGGTTGTCGAGGATCTGGGTGATGCGCCCACAGGAGAACCACGCATCCTCATCTCCGCTTCCGCCGTGATTCAGGTAGAGCACGGGGTACCGCTCATTACCCTTCTCGTAGCCGGCCGGCGCATAGACATAGGCGCGGCGCTCCGGGCCGCCTTTGGCGGAGCCATACCACTGCAGCGAAACGGCTCCGTGCGGAACGGCATTCACCATGTAATCCGCCGATTCCGCTCCGGGGACCAGAAGCGTGTTCTCAACCCGGAGCCCGTTCCGCCGTGTGTTGAAGTTGTTTGGGTCGAGCGTCGCCACGCCGTTCACACGGAACGAGTAGATCCAGAACTCCGGTTTCAACGGACCGGCCGTGGCGGACCAGACGCCTTGGTCGTCCTTCGTCATAAGAGTCGTGGTGGCGTGAATGCCCCCCGGCCAGTCCCCGGTCACGGAGACGCTGGTGGCTTCCGGCGCAAGCAACCGGAACGTCACGCGTCCATCCGCCAGGATCTCCGGAGAAACGATCCTTGGAGGCGCCTGGGCCGCAACCCATCCATGAATCAGAGCAAGACCGATTATCGCCAAAAGAGAGGATTTCATCGAGTTCTCCTGTTTCCGGGAATTGCCAGTATAGCCTCCGGGGCTGATGCGAGGCAAAGATATCTGAAAAAACGCGTAGAGTGAACGTTGCCTGCCGCTCTCCAAAAATCGCTCGCTGAAACAGACTCTTTGCCGGGGGGACGCGGTCAGGTCGTGCACCGACACTGCGCCGGCCGGCTGCCCCGCGACGGGCACGCGGCTCACGAGATCCAAATGGAAAGGGTCTTCCTTTGTGGCCGGTGATCGGCGACAAGACGGAAATCATGGAAGTGGGCGACCAGACGGGGCCGATCCCACTGGCCGGCAGTCCGGCGAAGATTGAGTTCTTCGAGACGTTTCTCACTAAACTAAACCCAGATAGGTGGGTCAGGACTCGCGCGGAAGAAGACGAGTAGAGCACGCGTCGAGCCTGACGGCGCTGGTGCCGGGGAATCGCTCCGGCCAGCGCCTCGCCGCTGCCAGCCACCCACCGGTGGTTGACAGTGTCGCCCAATGTCAGAACGTCAGCCGGAGCGCGAACTGCACCAGCCTGGGCTGGTTGCGCACGGCGGTGACGGTACTGAACCCGGCATTGCCCAATATGGCGGCGGGCGGGCTGAACTGGGTCCGGTTCGCAATGTTGAAGAACTGCGTTTCGAAGCGAGCCTTCATCCGTTCGGTGAAAGCGGTAGTCTTCGAAATGGAGACGTCGAAGTTGTTGATGCCCGCAGCCCTCAGGGACGGGTCGGTGCGGGCTTCGTTGCCGTACGCAAACGGTCCCGGCTGGGTGAAGCACGCCGCGTTGAACCAGCCGCCGATGCGGGACTGCGCGGTTCCGGAAATCGATTTCTCGCAGCCGCCCACGTAATTGGGCCGTGGCGCGCCGCCGCCGAAGGTGCTGCTGAGCGTGGTCGCCTGCGCCGTGAGTACGATCGGGAACCCGCTTTGGAGCGTGGTGGTGCCGTTGATGCCCCAGCCCGAAACCACCTTATCGGCGATTCCGGTAACGTTGCCGAGGAGTTTCCTGCCCTTGCCCATGGGCAGGTCAAGCACATAGCTGATCACGCCGCGGTGACTCGTGTTGTAGCTGCCCAGGGATTTTTCCAGCTTGGTGTTGTTCCAATCCTGGAAGGTGCCCGACGGCGCTCCGGTTTCCAGCCATGAGGTGGCCGTATCCGCATTGCCCAGCAGCTTGGCGAAGGTGTAGACCGCCAGCAGGGTTCCTCCGGCGCCGAACCGCTTCTCCAGTTTGGTCTGGAGAGAGTGATACGTGGAGTCGCCCGCCATGTTGGAGGTGTTGTTCACGTTCAGGTACTGCGGCATGGGCCGCAGCAACTGCCCCTGCGTGACCGTGGGTTGCGCCAGGATTCCCGCTGTTGCCGGAACTTTCCCGTAGAACGGGTTGGTCACCTTGGCCAGCAGGGCGTTGCCCATCGAAAGGTACGAATCGGGAATCTGGTTCACCTGGAAATACGGGAAGCCGCCCACCACCGGGTTGAGCGGCAGGTGCGTGCCCTTCGAACCCGCGTAGCCGGCCTCCAGAGCCGCGCCGCCGGGGAGTTGCCGCTGGATCATGAAGTTCCACTGCTGCACGTACGGGAAGGGCTGATCCGGAACCGGCGATTGCACGTTGGAGCCGTACAGGCCAGACGCGAATGCGGAGTTGTGTCCCGGCGGCTGAATCACGCCGTTCGGGAACGGGTTGTCCAGCGTGGCATACGGCGTGATGCCGCCGTCGAGCGAAGTGGTGACCACAGTCGTGGCCTGGTTGGCCGGCGTGGTCCACGGAGCGTTTCCGAACACCACGTCGTTCGGCAGGTAGGAAAGGCCGTATCCCGCCCGCACTACTGTCTTGTCGTTCAGGCGATAGGCCAGGCCCAGCCGCGGCGCGATCAGATTCCACTTGGCCGGGTGAATCAGGCGGCTCGGATATTGGTCCGAATTCACCAGAGCAACCGTACCGTTAATCGGCAGGCCCGCCGTCTTGCCGAGCGCATCCGCCGTGTTCGGCAGCAGCACGGTAGCGGCGTCGTGACGCTCCGAGAACGAGCCGGGATAATCCCAGCGCAGTCCCAGGTTCAGGGTCAGCTTGTTCGTGACCTGGAAGGTATCGGCGATGAACAGCCCGTGATACCACTGGCGCTGCGACGCGATGGCGATCTCCTGCGCGTGCCCCGTCGCCATGTAGCCCAGCAGGTAGGATGCCATGGCGTAGCCGGAGCCCGCCGGCGATTGCGCATTCTGCGACGTAAATGCCGTGGTAAACGTGAACTGACCGCTGGAGAAATTCGTTTGGCCGTAGTTCCACTCGATCTTGCGGGATTCCGCGCCCACCTTCAGCGTATGGCGGCCCGCAATCCTGGTGAGGGTCTCGCTCAGCGACTGGTTGTTGCTGGCGTTGCGCACGGTCACGCGGCTGAAAGTCTGCATCGGGGTGACGTTGGTGGTCGGGGTCTGGCGGAACGTCGCCGCGCTGTTCAGGAGTGCATAGCCGGGGCCCCACTTGGCGAGATCGACCCCCGTATCCGGCGGGTAGAAACCGAAAAGGAACCGGATGTACGACGCGCGCACATCCAGAATCGTCGTGGGCGTCAGCGTGTAGGTATCGCCAACCACGGCGTTGTTGGTGGAGTAACGCTGCTGGTTGGCCGTCGCCAGGTTGTGGAACAGGTCGTTCGGAATCGTGTTGCCCAGCCAGCGGCTGTAGCGCAGGAACAGGCGCTGCTTGTCGCTGATCATGTGGTCGCCGCGCGCGTTGATCTGGTAGTTGTCGCCGCCGCCGGTGCCGTTGGTCACGAAGTTGTTGAGGACGCCCGGCGCGTTGGGAAGCCCCCAATAGTCGTTCATGATCTTGGCCTCGGAGTTGATGCGGCCGAGGGGAATCTGCTTGTTTGGAAACGGCTGGCGCAGGTAGATGTTGTTGCCGCTCGCGTCCTTGCCGCAGGCCGCGTTGCTGTAGTTGCCGCACACCGTAAGCGGATCGTAGATCGTCGGGATGCCGGCCGCGTTGAAATCGCCGGCGCGCATGGCTGCGGTTGGAACCGTGGTTACAGTGGGAAGCCCTACACGCAGTTTGAAATCTTCCCAGGTGAACGCAAAGAACGTCTTGTCTTTCCGCACCGGGCCGCCGATGCTGGCCCCATACTGGTTCTGATTGAAGGAAGGCCGGGCTATGCCGCTGCGGTTGTTGAAGAAGTTGTTGGCGTTCAGCACCTTGTTGCGGAAGTACTCGTAGAGGCTACCGTGGAACTGGTTGGTGCCGCTCTTACCGGCCATGTTGACCACGCCGCCGGCGAAGCGGCCGAATTCAGGACTCACGCTGTTGGTCGCCACCCGGAATTCCTGCACCGCGTCCTGCGTCGGCACCAGGATCACCGAGTTCACGTAGCTGACGTTCAGGGGAGCGCCATCGAAGAACGATGCGCTCTGGTTGGCCTGCCCACCGCCAATCTGGTAGTTCCCCCAACCGTTGGGGTTGGTAGTCGCGCCGCCGCCCTGATTGCCCATCGGGTTGCCTGAAGTCGATCCCTGCGGAACCACGCCTGCAACCAGCGACACCAGGTTGAGCACATTGCGGCCGTTGAGCGGCATTTCCTGCATCGTGCGCCCTTCCACTACCTGGCTGAGCGCAGACTGCTCGGTCTGTAGCAGCGGAGTCTGGGCGTTCACCTCCAGGGTCTGGGTGACTTCGCCCACCTGCATGGCGGCATCAATGCGGACCGAGGCTTGCACCTGCACCTGAATCCCGTCCCGGGTGAGGTGCTTGAATCCGGTCCTCGCGATGTCGATCTTGTAGCTCCCCGGAACCAGGTTGACGAACTGGTAGTTTCCGTTCCCGTCTGTCTGGGCGGAGCGGCGCTCCCCGGTCCCGGCGTTGGTCAGCGCCACCGCCGCTTCGGGCACGGCTGCCCCGGAAGCGTCGGTAACGGTCCCAACGATAGACCCGAAAAACGATTGGGCCGGCAGGGAAGCGGAGAAGAATCCCAGCCACCCTCCGAGCGCCAGCAACGCCATCGTCGATAGTGCGATGTTCTTCGAACGAAAACACTTCATGACTTGACCTCCTGAAACAATGAGCCCCGGGAGCCGTACTCCCTGTTTGGGCCGGAATCCGGACCACCCGGACCGGCCGATTCGGACCACTTGGCGCAGCCCCATGGCGTCGCGCACATCCACCAAAGGCTGATTCCCGTACTTTTCCGGGATTTACTTCGCAGCTTTCCAGACCGGAAGGTAGCTCTTCATCATCGACTGGAACTCGCTCACCATCGCCGGTTCGGCGCACCCGGGCTTCAGGCGGTTGCCCACTGCCTTCTCCGAAGGCAGCAGATAAGCCTTGTCCGTGGGGATGTAGCCGATCCCGTTCGGCATCACAGTCACCATGATGGTGCGGTCGAACAGCGAATCGTGCTTCACGTGCTGGCCGATGTCCGTGAAAACTTCGCCGGAAACGCCGGCTACAGCGATGTCGTTGATCATCACCAGCTTCAGCGGAATGCTCACCGGGTCGCCGTCGATCATCTTCACGGTTGACGGCGGAGGCGCTTGCCAGCCGGCTCCCGGAACTCCCGGCTTCGGAGGCTCAGCCCGCTGCTGTCCCGGGCAGGTAACCGAGCTCTTGGCGCCCCACAGCACCGCGCGGTCGGTAGTGTTCTGAATCGCCTTGGTCACGCGCACAATCTCCTCACCCAGGCGGCGCGACTGGACGTCGAGGAGCCCCCAGGCAGCCGGGCCTTCGTCGTACACATCCGGCGCGTCCTGATT
>JAPKZC010000307.1:7469-15620 GCA_026394025.1 Candidatus Solibacter sp. | reverse complement strand
CGTCATCGCGCAGTTCCCAGACGCGCCCCACGCTCGCCAACGTCTCGCGCCGCCGCATTCGTGTGTCTCGCACTCCCGCCCGGCGGCGATCCCAACGACAAAACCACCAGTTCTGCGGGTGTTTTATATCGGCACTAACAAGGGAGGTTCTTCAATGCTCAGAGTCAACTGCTGCCACCGTGTTGGTGGACCTGCAGCGCGAAGGCATGGTTGTACAGGTCGAAGACCACCTCGAGCCGTCATTGACGGGCAGCGCCTTGGCGCAGGCGACCGCCGCCAAGCCCTTAGTACGAAGCACCGCCGAGCGGCTCATTTCGGGGGTGGTGGAGCGAGCCAGGTTGATCAACGCTGACGACGATTGGGCCTATCGCGTGTCGATGCTGGTCGTGTTCGGTAGTTTCGTTAGGGGGGCGGAAAGGCCAAACGACGTGGATGTTGCCTGCAGACTCAAGCCCCGCTGGCAGGGTCCATCGCAGGAGGAAGCGGAGCAGTTGAGTAGAGCGCTTCGTGACCGCCGGTTCCGCAACACGTGGGAGTGCGTGGCGTGGCCGAAGCTCGAGGTCCTCCGTTTCCTGAAGTCTCGATCACGCGGCCTGTCGGTTCAGGAGCTGGACGACTGGATTCTGAAGCAGAAGAACCACTCGATCATCTACCGCGATGGCCAGCGAGAGTGAGCCAGTGGTAGAATGCCAGCTTCTCAGGCTGGCGCTGACGTGACTGATACTACTGCAAAGCGTGAGTCCTTGCCCAGCGCACACTACCGGGTCCTCCCTATTTTGCACGGGTTAGACCGAAGTTCCATGACTCAATTGGGACTATCTCGCTGACGACGCTGGAGAAAGACTGAATCGGAGGTTCTGTTTTCTGGCTACAGCCCGAGTAGTTGAAAAGCGCGAGCCTGGATTGGGGTGAGTTCGGCGAGTTGTGCGAAGGTGCTGCCGGAGGGATCGGCGGGGATCCGGCAGGTATTGCTACAGCGCGTGGGGAGTTCTTGCAGTAGCGTGTCGAAGCTGTGGACTGGGAATCCATCTTTCGTGACTCGATCCACTTTCTTGGCCCTGGCGGATGCGGAGCATTCGGCGGGAGCTACTGGGTCGCGATGTTGGCGAGTCTGACCGAGGTCCTCGTCGTCAAACAGCAGCGGCGCCAAATCGCGGCGCATTTGCCATTCCAGGTAGAAAGCCAACATGCAGAGCAAAATGTGCGCCCGAACGTGATTGTGGGTATCGTAAACACCAACTGAATGAGAACATGGAGCTTGCGCGCCCTTCACCAATTCCTCCTTCTGGCGCTTAGCGCCCTTCACGTGGCCACCGCCAGCGCGGTCGGCCGCCTTCAAATCGCGAGCCACACTCCAGTTGGAGAACCTCGCCCTCCGGCACCAACTCGTCGTTCTGCGTCGCTCCGTGAAGCGGCCCAAAGTGACGTCCGCCGATCGGCTCCTCTGGATTTGGCTATGCGAAGGTTGGAGAGATTGGCGATCTTCCCTGACCATCGTCAAGCCGGAAACCGTCATTGGCTGGCATCGTAAGGGGTTTCCGGTTGTTCTGGACCTGGAAAGTTCGTGGCGGCCAACCTGGCCGACCGGCAGTTCCCAAAGACGTGCGGGAACTGATCCGCAAAATGTGCCGCGAGAATCCGCTTTGGGGTTCGCCCCGCATCCACGGCGAATTGCTCAAACTTGGCATCGACGTCGGTGAGACCAGCGTCGGCAAGTACGTCGTGCGCAGGCGGAATCCGCCGTCGCAAAACTGGCGGACTTGCCTTGATAATCACGTCAAGCCCATGGTGTCGATCGACTATTTCACCGTGCCGACGATTCGGTTTCAGGTCTTGTACGTCTTCCTGGGTCTCGCTCACGACCGAAGGCGGATCGTGCATTTCAACGTGACCGCGCATCCCACCGCCGAGTGGACCGGGCAGCAACTACGCAAGGCTTTTCCGTTTGAACAGATTCCTCGGTACCTCCTGCGCGACCGCGACGGCATCTTCGGCGTTGAGTTTTGCAGGGATGTGGCAGCCATGGGAATCAAAGAAGTTTTGCCGGCGCCGCGCTCGCCGTGGCAGCGAGCATACGTGGAGCGCGTCATCGGCACGATTCGGCTTCACCACCGCTACGAACGGCGCGCCGCCTGAACGTGACAGGCCTAGCCGCGATTCGTATGCTGGATCGGTGCCGATTCTGGTTGCACTGCACAGGCAAGACCTGTTCCTGATTGCCCATCCCACAGTGGATTTCTGGAGCTTGTCCATTTGCCTCTGGCGATTATCGAGGGCGGACATTTGGATTGCAGGTCAATCCGCCGGCCTCAGATACGATTTGCGATAGGCACATTCGGCCCTCCACCCATGGCTGCTGGTGCTGACTAAAAAACCGGCGGGAATGCTCTCTGATCGCGCGACTCCTTCCAATTCCTTTCGATACCGGTGCTTGGCCCCGTCCCACAACCCTGGATGCGAAATCGCTGTCTGGCCAGCGCCTCGCTTGACAGGCCGGAAGCTACTGTGATGCAATGCGTACAAACGATTGCGGCAAACGTTTGACCATAAGGCGGCTCGATGAAACTGGCATCTCGGTGTTATTGCTTCTCTATCCTACTCTGTGCACTTGCGCTTCCGGCGCCCGCCCAGAATCAACTGGAATGGCGCCAACTCTTTAATGGCAAGGACCTCACCGGCTGGAAGCATGTCGGCCAGGGTCAGATGACGGTGGAGGACGGACTCATTCTGACCGGAGGAAGGGGTATGGGCCTGCTCTACTGGACCGGTGGCAAGGTCGGCAATGCGGTCATTCGTGTCGTCTACAAAACCAAGGAAACGGCGAATAACTCGGGTCTCTTCATCCGCATTCCCCTGGAGCCGCGCGAGGCTTGGATGCCGGTCCACTACGGCTACGAGGTGAATATCGAGTACGATCCCGCGCGATGGAAGGAAGATGACTACTACGCCACCGGATCGCTCTACTCGTTCACCAAAATCCTGAAGAAGGCCGACCGTCCCGGGCCGGAGTGGAATACCATGGAAATCACGCTCGACGGCCCACGCACCCTGGTCAAGGTCAACGACGTGCTGGTTACCGACTTCACCGAAGGCGACGCGGTGCCGGCCTGGAAGAAAGACGACCCGTTGCGCGGACCGCGGCCCAACGAGGGCTACATCGGCCTGCAGAACGAAGGCAACGAAACGGTCTACTTCAAGGAAATTGCCATGCGTCCGCTGAAGTAGCCGTCCAACGGGCAGGTCGATGGCCTGCCCGGTTTGACCTTTCCCTGCGTAAGTCTTGCCTAAGTCTTGATAATCGGCCACGGGAACTTGGATTCGATCTTGACCCGCCGCCCCGTGCGCTGCGATTCAAAACAGGCGTTCATCACTTCCAGCACGTGCAGTGCATGCTCCGGAGTCATCAGGCTCGTCTTGCCGGTCACCATGCATTCGGCGACGTACCCTGGGCCGCCTTCCCACGTGTAGTTCTCCACCTCGGTGCAGAAACGTTCCAGCTTACGATGGCCCTTGTAGGCGATATCGACCCCGTGAGGGCCCCAATCATATCCGGCCAAGTGCATCACGCCCTCGGCGCCGGCGAAATCCATCGTGTAGTCGGTGCGTGAGGCGTCCTTGTCATCGACGCCGCTGAAGTAGGTGTAGCCGGTCTGAACCTGCGAGTAGACGGCGTTATCGTGCTCCATGATGAGCATCGTGTTGTCGTCGGCGGTCACCTTGACATCCTGCGGCGGGCCGTCGTGCGGCTTGACGGTGCGCACTGGTTTGGAGACACCGTACATGCCGACTACCGACGTCGCCGGACCCAACAGGCCGGTCAGCGTAGTTACGTTGTACACCCCAAGATCGTAGAGACTCCCGCCTCCCTTCTCGAAGAACCAGGGCGACCATAGATTCCCTTCGTGCCCGTAGGCGGCATGGCCGCTATAGATCTTGCCGAGCTTCCCGCTGGCCATGGTCTGCGCCATGAACTTGAACTGCGGGCTAATAACGCATGTCGGCGCACCCCACAATCGCAGGTTCTTCCGCCGGGCGAGGTCGACCAGCTTCTGCGCATCGGAAACTTCCAGCGCCATCGGCTTCTCGCTCCACACGTGCTTGCCGGCCTCGAGCGCTGCCCGGTTCACCGCGAAGTGCGAGGGCATCGACGTGGTGTTGACGAGCAGGTCGAATTCCGGCCCTTTCAACTGCTTGTCGATATGATCGAAATTCGCAGGAATGTTGAATCGTTTTGCCAGATCCGAGGCCCGGGACGGGATGATGTCACAGGTGCTGACCACCTCGATAAACGGGCTCTTGAGCATGGCCTTGACGTAGGCGTTACGGGCCACGTTGCCGCAGCCGATGTGTCCCACGCGGATCTTCTTGCCGGTCGAGTTGACGGGGCCCTGCGCCAGCGCAGTCTCTCCGAGCAGAGCCGCGACGCCGGCAGCCTTTAGAAACCCGCGCCGATCGGCCTTTCGTGTTGCGTCCATATCGTCTCCTTTTCTATGCTCCCTATTAATCCCTGTGTCACGAACTCTTCTCGTACGAGAGCATCGCGCCCGCGCACAGTGCGAGCGTGACTCCCAACCACTCCCACGTATCCAGCCGCTCGGATAGCAGCAAATACGCCAGAACCACCGTCACCAGCGGATACAAAGCAGTCAGCGGTATGGCCACCGATGCCTTGGCCCCGCGCTCGAACGCCGCGAACAGAAACCAGGTTCCGAGACCATTGACCGTGCCTGCGAGAATGCCGACGATCAGCGCCCGCGGACTCAGCGCCGCGAGGTTCGACCCCGCCCAGAAGCACGGCAGCGCAACCACGTAGCCCACCGTTACCCAAACCAGGAGCGAGGCGGCGTTGACGCGATTGCTGCCGAGTTTTTGCAGCACGCCCACGATGCCCCAGAGCACTGTGGCCACCATCGCGGGCAGAAACCAGGCGGCCATATCGGATTACCTTGATAGGATGGCAACCGCCACCAGGCCGACGACAATGCCCAGAACCTGCACGCGGTTCATCTTTTCTTTCAATACAAGCACCGCCCCCAATACCGTGAAGAGCGGGAACAGCGAAGTCATGGGACCGATGATCGAGGCCTTGCCGCGCCCCATCGCGGCGTAGAAAGCGAGCATTCCGAAAGTGGCCAGCACCCCGTTGAGAATGCCGTAAGTCACACCGCGACGGTCCCGGTCCACCGCAAGGCGGGTGCGGGCCAGTGCCGCGACCAGCAGGGGAGCCATTCCGATGACGAATAGAATTTGCATCGCCTGCGGGTTCATCGCATCCGAGCCGATTTTGACGAGGTAGCCCCAGGCGCCCCAACACAACGTGCACATCACGACCAGGCTGAGCCATTTGGGTTGCCTCATACGTTACTGAACCTGGCTTCATCGCGCGTTACTTGTGGGGTATAGCGGAAGCCACCGACTTTGAGCCCCTTCAAGCAGGCCAGGCGCAGTGCCGCGAATTGCACGGGCACGATCTCAAGCAGCGGCGCGAAACTGCTGCTGAGGGCTGGAGTCTCACAGCATTCCAGACCGTGCGCCTCGGGGCCCCCAGGCCCGATCACTCGTACCATGCCGCCGAAGCGGTCCAGGTCCCGCGCCAGTGCCAGGTTGAGATCGCGAGTGCACCCGTTGGGCACGAATATCAGTCCACGGAAGCCGCCGTCTACCATCTCAACGGGTCCATGGCGGAACGAAGCGGCGGGCATACCGACCGCGGGTGCTTTGGCGGTTTCGTGAAACAGCAGCACGCCCTCGAACATCGAAGCGCAGGAGGGCCCCCGTCCCATCAGGTAGACGGGCGCCCCGCCCTTCAGAAATACGTCCCAGTCGGGCATGGCGACTGAGCAGCGCTCAATCAGTCCCGGGAGCTCCGCAACTGCCCGGCTCGCCTCGTCGCAAGCGGTGGCCCACTCACCGGCGACGGCGCCGCCGAGCAGCATGAGCGTGAGTACGGAGGCGGTGTAGGTCTGAATCGCCACCATCTCGTCGGGCTGGCTCCGCAGATGCAAGCAGCAATCGGCCCGGCGCGCCAGCAAGCTGCCGGGCTCGTTGGTCACCCCCACGATCGGACTGCGGCCGTGGAGCGCGTCCACCAGCCTGGCGATCTCGACGGAGTCGCCCGAGCGGGAGACCATCAGCACCACCGCACCCTCCGCATCGCGCAGGCGGTAATGGAGGAATTCAGCAGCTTCCAAGACCATCACCGGCGCCCCGCGGCTGCTGAGGTAATATTCCAGCGGGATGGAAGCGAAAAGCGATGCCCCCATCCCGGTGATCACGATTCGCCGGGCCGAGCGAAGCAGCGCGGCAGCCTCGCTGATGGCGGAATTTCCCGCGGTGCTATGGTAGGCCAGCACGCCGGCCAGCGTCTCCGGCTGCGCCTGAATGTCTCTTAGGAGTCGCGGTGAGTCGTTGTTGTGCATTCAGGTTTACCCGTTCCCACGTCCGGCTCCATCAAACGTTTGCCGCAAGCGTTTCAACTCTTGCAAACTAACACAGGCTGCCGGGGCTGTCAACCCGTATCAAGGTGTCACGGCGCCCGCATCAAGCGGCGGTTTGCATGCCAGTTCCGCAGCGCGCCCGATACCCTGCTTCAGGGAGCGAATATAGGCCGGGTTACAGCCGCAGCACCCGCCAGCGAAGCCGATGCCCTCCTGGCGCGCGATTTCGCCGAAGCGCACGAACTCGGCGCGGCTCACCTGGATGGTCTCCAGCGAATCGGGAAATTCGGCCATGCGGGTGAAGCACGGCGATTCCGCGGTCGTGCGGAACGCTGCCGGCTGGGCGATCACGGGAAGGCCTGAGGCATCGCGCATCTGGCGCAGGAGCGGCAGCATGCCCGCGGGATCCTGTTCGCAGTTGGCGCCCGCCGCGAGGGCGCCGGCCCCTGCGATGGCACGGGCGCACTCGGCCGGGGAGTGGCCGTCGGTGCACGCCGCCAGCGTGGGGCGAAAACTCATGGTGGCCAGCGCCGGCAGGCCGGAGGCGGACGCGCATTCGAGCGCGATCAGCATTTCTTCCAGGTGGAAGAAGGTTTCGAGGATCAGGAAGTCCACACCGCCGTCCGCAAGCAGGCGGATCTGCTCAGTCAAGAGGTCGCGCACCTGGCCGGCCGCTCCCGCACCCGCGCGCTCGAACAACTGCGTGCGCGAGACCGACCCGGCAACCAGCGCCCGTCCGTCCGCGGCATCACGGGCGATCCGCACCGCCGCACGATTGATCTCTTCGGTCTGCGCGCCGTAGCCTGCCCGGTTGAGTTTCTCCCGCGTGGCGAAGAAGGTGAGGGCTTGCAGCACCTGGGCGCCGGCAGCCAGAAACTCGCTGTGCAACTGGCGGAGCGCCTCCGGATGCTCGATGGCGACTTCCGGCGTGAACTGGCCGCTGCCCCGCCCGGTGCCGACCTTCTCGCGGCCTGACCCGCTGTCCACGTAGCCACGGCGTTCCAGTTCGATCAGATACCCTCCGTCGCCGAGTACCGGAATTCCAATATTCAGAAGCTCCTGGATGTGCGCTGCCATGTCATTCCTCCCGTGGGTTGCATTCCCTGTTTGAACCAAAACCTCTAAACCAATATGCGGCCGCGGCTCCGATCACCCCGGCGTCCACGCCGAGTTGCGCGGGCAGGATGGGAAGTTGCCGTGTATCCTCAGCCCAGATGTGAGCACGAGCGGACGCTTCGAAGCTTCGCCAGTAGAGCCCGCCGCACAAGCCGACGCCCCCGCCGATCACGAGCGCCCCGGGGTCGAGTACGTTGGCCAGAAACGCGACGCCGACGCCGAGCGCCTCGCCGGCGGAACGCACGATCTCAAGCGCCAGAGGATCCCCGGCTGCAGCCGCCGCGGTCACCTCCTCTCCCCGGCAAACGGCGTGGCCGCTGGCAGCAGTATACCTTCGAGCTATCGCCGGACCGGATGCGAATTCTTCGAGCACCGGATGCAGACGCGTCCCACAGGCATTGCACGTGGTGCTGGCCGGCGCGCTCGCCAGCACCAGCGCATTGCCGCGTGCGCCCGCATAGGGCCGCCCAGCCTGCACCAGCGCGCTCGAGATTCCGGTTCCGGCGGTGACGTAGACGAACTCCCGGAAACCCCGGCCGGCGCCCAACCAGGCTTCGCCCAACGCAGCCGCCCGCACGTCGGACTCCACTACCGCCGG
>JAPKZC010000307.1:5197-7390 GCA_026394025.1 Candidatus Solibacter sp. | reverse complement strand
TACCGCCGGAGCTATCTCCGATAGCCGCCCGGCTACCGGCGTTCCCTTCCAACGAATGGTCGCGCTGCTGGTAACATTGCCCGAAAGGTCCACCAGTTCGGCGACGCCGGCGCCGATGCCAATCGGCTCCAGCCTCATCGCATGCGCCTCGTGGAGCAGTTCACGCGCCAGTGCGATCACATCTTGCAGCACGGGCTCGCCGCCGCGATCGGCCCGCGTCGCGATTGTCCGCCGGCAGCGGACCAACCCCTCGGGAAAGGCCACCACGCCGCCCGCTATCTTGGTCCCGCCGATATCCAACCCGATAACACACTCGCCGCTCACTCATTCTCCAGTCTTCGCGCAATCGGTTGCCGCAAACGTTTGACACAACCTGCGACCATTCTAGCGCGATCCGTGCCGAAGTCAACGGCGCGCTGGTCCGGGCTCCCGGGCGCAGGGTTGGTGCCGCAAAAGTACGCGACTATTTACGGTACTGGACCAGAATCGCGGCGTCCGGCCAGTGAACATCGCTGGAGCGGGCCGGACCGGGTATGGTGGCGAAGACGTTCTCGCCGGCCTTCAGAACCGTGACGGGGTTGAGCGGAACCACAAACAGATGGTGGTTTCCGGCGTAGCCCTCCAGCTTCACGCCTTCGAGCGGCTGGCCGTTGACGGTGAAGCCGTGGTTGGACGGGGCGTTCCAGCAGGATATGGCGAAGCGAGCTGCGACGATCCTGGTGACATCGCCCTTCAAGAAAAACTTCTCGGCCCGCGAACCGGGCGGGACATATGCGCCGTATTGGCATGAGGTGAAGCTCATCGGAACATCGTAAGGTTTCGCCAGTTCGACCGAAATCCCCGAACGCGCAAGCGAGAGCCCGCCGGCGGGCCTGGTCAGGTAGATCATGCCGCGATCGTCAGTAATGCGCGCGGCGATCTGGATGGGGTTCGTTTGATCCGGCGTCCAGGAAGTGTTCCAGACAACCGGCTTGCCGAACGAATCGGCCGTCCCCAGGTGGCCGGCGAGGCGGCCGGCATCGAAGGCGTAGTGCCATTGTTGGTAGACGCCGTCGCCTTCATAGTTAATATCCTCGTAGTAGCCGATGAAATCGACCTGGTGGACCTTGCCGCTGCCGGCGGCCGCCAGTTCCACGCGGTCCCCCAGCTTCGATCCGGGGACCGGCGAAACCACCCTGCCGGTGGCATGCGCTGTTTTCGCGGGATCGTAGTAAACGCGAAACGTGATGCTGTAGACGCAGAAGTAGGCGGGATGTGGAATGGTGCCTTCGTAGGTCTTGGGCGCCACGCGCAACTCGAAGCGGTTGGCCGCGCCGGCCTTGAGTTCGGAGAGCGGCAGGGGCACCACCGGCTGCCATTGGAAGAACCAGCGGGATGGGGACGGCTGCCGCGGCCCAAGCGCCGGGAAGGAAATGCGGCGCCATTCACCGCCGTTCACGCGGATGTGGATATCCGCGAAGCCGAGGTGGGCGTTGCCGATTTCGAGCACCGCCTCGGCCCGCACCGCGCGGTCGAGATCGATTTCGCGCGCCAGGTCGAGGGGCGTTTGGCGCTGCGTCAGCACGTGGTAGGCGCCCGGCGGCATCCACGTGTACTCACGGAAGACATCGCCGCTTCGCGGATTGGCGCCGAGCCACCACGGCAGCAGGGTCGCCAGCGCCGGCAGGACTAGCAGCTTCGTTCTCATTTCTCCCCCTTCAGAACGAGCAGCCAGTCTCCGTCCGCCGGTGCGGAGAATTCGACGGATTCAGCGGCTGTCCGGCCGCTTGTCGGCGTGCGGCCGCCGGTCCTCGGGTTGAACCACTCGCTTGCGATGCGGCCGGGCAGAGCCGCCGGCCTGACGACGATCGTGCGATCCGTAGGGGTGTAGATCACGGTGAGGTCCTTCTCCGGAGTTTGCGCCGCTGAGATAAAGCGGCTGGCAGTCTCTTCGCCAGGCTGCTTTGCGAGCACCCCGGGCACCGGCTTCAGCCGCCAGTATTCCACGCTCTGGAAGAAACCAATCAGGTGGGTCATCTGCCCGGCGGCGGGCATATCGAGCATGGTTTTCCAGGCCGGCGGAACGCCCGAGCCGTGTCCGGGCACGGGGGAAGCGCCATCGCTCCACGACCAAACGCCCGACGCGCCGTAAGTGATGCCCACGATGGGAGCGTTCAAGATGGAACAGTAGTGATTGCGGCGCGTCCCATAATC
>JAPKZC010000307.1:4253-5169 GCA_026394025.1 Candidatus Solibacter sp. | reverse complement strand
TTCATACGGCGCCTCGAGGCTGAGCGAAGCGCGAGCCCGGTCGCGCTTCCAATAGGCCGACGGCTCGCCCGATGTGATCCAACGCGAGTTGCGATCCGAATCGCCGTGGGCGCTCTGATACCCCGAAATGCTCAACCAGGATTCATCCGGGAAACCGTCCATGACCCACATCAGTCCGCCCGGGTGAAGCGTCACCGGAGCGTGCCAGATCTCCTGGAACACGCCGCGTCCGATGGTGCGCCAGCGTGCGGCCTTTTCCCCGCGGTAATCCCCGTCGCCATTCAACATCCACACCACCGGGTCCGCGTTCCAGCGTCCGGCCATATAGCGCGCCAGCAGAATGGCTTGCCGGTCCGGGAGCGACACCCCAGGATTCACGGCGTCGTCCGGGCCACGGTCGATGGCCCACATCACTACGGGGGCGCTCACCACGCCGGCGCGGATCAGAGCGTCGTGTTTGGTTTCGAGTTGCCGGAAGAAGTCCAAGTCGATGGCGATCTCTTCACGGCCCGTGAACGCCAGGCGCTTGCGGGAGTCGCCTTGCGGCGCGCAGTCCCAGTCTTGCGGCGTCGACCACAGGGGTCCGTTCCAGGCCGTGTCGGCCAGCCAGAAGAACGGTGTTCCGTCGGCATGCGCCAAATGAATGCCGTCGTTGGAAATCACGATGGGGCCGTGCAGGTCGAAGCGGCTGCCTTTGGCGCGGGGCGGTCCGCAGACAAAGCTGCCGGAGACGTTGTGCAGGCCGGCTTCGGCCTTGCCGGCGGTGAAACTACGGTAGGTCCACTGGCCGGACTCATCCGGCATCAGGCGCACGCGCCAGGTTCCACCGCCGTCCCAGAAGCCATAAACCGTGCGTTGCACGCCGGAGGGGGAAATGAACTCCACCCGGAAGTCAACATCCCGGACCGGGTTCGTA
>JAPKZC010000307.1:0-4239 GCA_026394025.1 Candidatus Solibacter sp. | reverse complement strand
GACCGGGTTCGTATACGTCGATTTGCTTTGGAACGCGCGCTCGAAACGAGTCCATTTCGGAATCGTTGGCGCCGCGGAAAACAGGGGCACCAGCGAAAGCGCAGCGGCGACTGACCGGCGGATCGTTAGTTTTCGCATTTGAAGATTAACTTCTCCGTTTTGGCCCTCAGCCACCTTGCATTGTAATTCAGGAACGGCCGCCAGTACATCCGGCTGGGCTATGCCCCCGACGCGAGGGTTGAAGTCGCGCAGCGGACTTGCCATACTCGATGCAAGCTAACATGTCGTCAAATTATTCGAGAAAAACGCTTGCGCCTCAACCGCCGCGCCGAGCGCGCCGGCGTGTCGATCAGCACGGTGTCGCACGTGGTCAACCAGACACGGCCGGTGGCCGCCGAAACCCGCGAGCGCGTGCTGGGCGTGATGCGCGAATTGAACTACTACAAGAATGCCTTCGGACGGCGTTTGGCGCGGGGACGCAGCGATGCGCTGGGCCTGCTGATCTCCGACATAGAGAATCCGTTCTTTCCCGAGTTGATCAAGAGCTTTGAAAGCGCGGTGGTCAACGAAGGGCTGGACGTGTTTCTGTGCGCCACCAATTACGACCCGCAGCGCGCCGCGACGGCAGTACGCCGCATGATCGAGAACAAAGTGCAGGGCGTGGCCGTCATGACCTCGCAGCTGGATGCCGCCCTGGTCGACGAGCTGCTCGCCAACGACATTCCGGTAGTCTTGCTGGACCACGGTTCCGTCTCGCGCGGCCGCAGTAACGTGCGGGTCGACTACTCGCGTGGCGCCGGCGAGGCGGTCAACTACCTTCGGGACCTTGGCCACCGCGGAATAGGGCTGATCACCGGACCGCTCAGCCGGGTTTCCGCCAGGGCCTATCGCGATGTGCTGCTCCAGGCCATGCGGTCTTGTGGCTTGAAACCCGGCATCTGCGTGGAGGGGGACAATACGGTCGAAGGCGGCCGCCTCAGCATGCAATCGCTGCTACAGGCGCGCGAACGGCCGACCGCCGTGCTGTGTGGGAATGATCTGTCGGCGCTGGGGGCGATCCGCGCGGTGGCCGAGTCCGGATTGCGCGTGCCCCAGGACATCTCGATTGTGGGCGCCGACGACATCTCGTTCGCGCGCTACGCGACTCCGCCACTGACCACCATCCAATCCCGCCTGATGATTCGGGAATCCACTGCCGCGCCGCGGCCGGAGCGCCCGCCAAAGCTGGCTACTGCTTGATCACGGTGCCGTCCAGGCGCCGGATGTCGCTCCATCCTCCGTTCAGCCCACCCTCCCGGAACGGGTAGCGGGCGGCCAGTTTCTCGTCCACGTCGATACCCCATCCCGGGGAATCGTTCGCCCACAAATACCCGTCTCGAAACGTCGGGCAGCCGCGAAACACCTCCGACACCCGCTGCGAATGCGCGTCGCCTTCCTGGATGCCAAAGTTGGGGCTGGCCAGGTCCAGGTGCAGTTGGGCCGCATGACCCACCGGCGAGCAGTCGTCGGGACCGTGCCATGCGGTCTTGACACCGAAGGCTTCTCCCAGCACCGCGATCTTACGCGCAGGGGTGATTCCACCAGCCTGCGACACGTGCACCCGGATGTAGTCGATCAGGCGCTCCGTGATCAGCGGCGTCCACTCGTGCGGGCTGTTGAACAGTTCGCCCATCGCCACCGGCGTCGCGCACTGCTCGCGGAATTGCCGGAAGTAGGCGATGTCCTCGGGGGAGAACGGATCCTCCAGGTAAAACAACTTGAACCGCTCCACATCCTTACCGAACTGAATTGCGTCGCGAGGCGGAACCCTCTCGTGCATGTCGTGCAGCAGTTCCACCTCGTCGCCGAGTTGCTTGCGCACCTCCTCGATCATCTTCAGCGTGCGCAGCAGGTAAGGCTTTGGTTCAAACACGGGACGGTTGTGCAGTGCTGGCGTGCGAGCGCCTCCGCCTCCCCCGCCATATGCCGACATCCCCGGAATGCCGATCTGCACCCGAACATGTCGGAACCCCCGGTCCATCAACCGGCGCGCCTGATCCATCACCTGGGGGATTTCGTTGCCGCCAGTGCTGGTGTACGCGGCAGCGGCCTCGCGGCACTTGCCGCCCAGAAGTTGATAGACCGGCAGACCGGCCATCCGCCCCTTGATGTCCCAGAGGGCTTCATCCACGCCGCTGATGGCGTTGTTCAATACCGGACCGTTGCGCCAGTAGGAACTGTTGTAACAGGACTGCCACGTATCCTCTATTCGATCCACCGGCTTGCCGGCCAGAAACGGGGCCAGGTAACGTTCCACCGCCGGAAGGATGAGGTCGGAGCGCTGAGTGAACGTTGCGCAACCGTAGCCGTACAAGCCGTCCTGATTAGTGGTGATCTTGACCACCACTAATCTCGCACCGATGTTGATCGGGATGGCGCGAACCTCGCGGATTGTGGGGGCGCGCATGCCGCGCGATGTCCGGTCCAGCGCCTGTTGGGCGCGGGAAGCCCACGCCCCGCACAACGCGGGAGCGACGGCTCGGAGCAAAGACCGGCGATACATGTTCCTCCTTGCGGCGCCAGTGCGGTCTCCGCCCGGGCCGCCTTTCATAGTAGCAGTGGATCATTGAAAAGCAAGCGTTGGCGGCAAACGTTATTCCTCTAAGCCAGATCACCACAATGGCGAAGCCGCGCAGCATTTTCTCATTGAAGAATGAGCCTGGAGGCGGGAGCGAAGCGACCACGCCTCTGGGGTCTCCTTTCTAATTGGATTTTGAGTTCCGGTGCCGACCAACGGGAGGCGGTGTGAACCCCCGGTGTCGCGTTGGTTTTCCTTCTAAGGATGTTTTTGTCTTTGTTTTTGTTTTTGAGCCTCGGTGGCGCCCACGTTCCTCCAATGCCGACCAACGGGAGGCTCGATGCCGCCGACCTCATGCGCTCCGCCTTGCTTGGAAACGGGCGAACAGTTTGCGCTTGGCTTCCTGCATCTCTTCCGCTGCCTGCGTGTCGCTCTTGGCCCGCGCCTGTTGATCCAACTGCGCAATCGTCCACTCCGCCTTGAGGTACCTGGCTACATCAGGCAGTTGCCGTAAGATCTCCCACGGCGTCGCATACCATCGGTACACTCGCTTCTCCTTCCCCTTGGCATTCAATACCACCTCCGGCACACCGCACGGCCGATGAAAGTTCAAGTATGGGTTGAAGTGCTCTTGGTAGAAGTACGTGATCGCTTGAGCGTGTGCCGTGGCAATATGCGTATACCCCATGTGCTTCCGTACCACTGCGGCATTCTTGCTCTCGGCCAGCCCGTTGTCGTTGGAGTGCCGCGGTCGGGACTTGGTCTGTTGAATGAGCAGCTTGTTCAGCAGCTTGGCCACCAGGTGATTAATGAACTCGCTGCCGTTGTCGGAATGAAAGTTCCAAATGCGGAACGGAAATTGCGCCAGCATGCGTTCCAGCACCGGTAGGAGAAAGGCTTCGCTGATCTGCTCTACCGCCTCCACCACCTCCCATTGCGTGACCTCGTCCACCGCGTTGATGTGATACACCCCCTTCACCCCATCCTGGTCGCCCTGATGCACCGTGTCGATGCGTAGGTATCCGGGGCGCCCCTGCGGCTCCGGTTTCCGCCGCTCGCCGATCGACACCGGTGTCGGCCGCGTGACCTGGTACTGGATGCGCCGCTCGCGGTATGCGCGGCTCGCTCGCAGCCGGTACAGGTGTGCCACCGAGATCCGCGCCAAACGCTGGTATCGCGTGTCGTGAAAGTTGTGGCAGGCCCGCTCCAGAAGCTTCCGGGTCGCCGGCCCGCTCAGGGTCTGGTGGGCCTCGTCTACCCCTGCCAGCATGGCGATGTCCTCCCGCGTATACCGCACCGGGAATCGGCACCTCCGGTAGGCTTGCGGCTTCACCTCGCCACCCCGCAAGTACACCGTGACCAGTCGCGTCGTCTGCGCCCGGCTCAGCCCGGTCATCTTCTCCACATACCTTCGCACCAATCCCCGTTCGCTCCGTTTCAGTGCGTCATACCGTTGCTGCCGTAGCGTCAGATTCACCCAACCGTAAACCTCCCCTCGGTTCCTGCCCTTGAATCCGACCTCTTCACTGCCATTCAAAAATGCCTGAATCTGCGCCAGGCTCAATCGTTCCGATGTGTGCACGCTGATGGTCAAGCCCCAGCATGCGGGATCGCCTCCTCCAGGCTCATCTTGTATGAGAAACCGGTACCCCCTCCAGGCTCATCTTGTGTGAGACAAGACT
>JAPKZC010000515.1 GCA_026394025.1 Candidatus Solibacter sp. | reverse complement strand
TCCATGGCCAAGGAGCCCGGATTGGTCTTGGCCTGCTGGAGGTTGCTCTTCTGGCGCGTCTTCCACTTGTCCAGTTCATCCTGCGGGAAAGTGGGGTTGAGCAGCATGTCTGCAAGCAGGGCCAGGGTGGCGTCGAAGTTCTCAGTGAGCGAGCTGACGAAGATGGACGCGCGGTCCTGCCCTCCGCCGACGTTGATGCTGGCCCCGACGTCGGCCATGGCCTCGGCCAGGTCTTTCGCATTGCGCGTTTTGGTGCCCAGGCGGATCAGCGCGGCGGTGGCTTCGGCGATGCCGCGCATATCCTCCGGGTCCTGTAGCGTGCCGGAAGGAATGGCCATTTGCAGCGTGATGGTAGGCACCTTGTGGTTCTCCACTACCAGCAGGCGCATGCCGTTGGAGAGCTTATGCTCCACCGGCCGCGGCAGCTTGACCTTCAGAACCTCATTCGAGACGGGTGCTTTGTTGAGGCGCACGACCCCGGCAAACGACGACGGTTGCTGGCCCTGCGGCGCCTGTGCGGCGGCCCAAGCGGCCAGAGCGATGGATAGGACGATAGTTTTGTTCATGGCTGTGGCCTCCTAGTTCTGCTTCGGCATGGGTGTGGGAGCCGCCGGGGCGGCCGGTTTAGAGATCACCACGGCGCGGTTGGCGGTGCGCAAGTAGGTTTGGGCGGCCTTCTGCATGTCCGCCGGGGTGACCGCAAGACGCTTCTCGTATTCCGAATTGATGCGGTTGGGTTCGTTGTACAGGGCGGTATTGTCGGCCAGCGAAGTGGCGATGGACAACACGCTGCCGCGCGGGCTGACGGCGGCGCGGCGCATGCCGACGCGCGCCCGCTCCGGTTCCTTGGCGGTCACGGGTTCGGAGAGGACCTTGGCGATCTCTTCGGAGATGAGGCCTTCGACTTCCTCGGCGGTTTTGCCGGGCCGCACCATGGCGTCGATGCTGAAGGTGGAGGGGCCCGCCCGGCCCTGCGCGAAGCAGGAGATGGAGGTGACCAGTTCCTTCTCCTTGACCAGCTTTTGATACAGTCTGCCGCTCTCTCCACCGAGGGTGGAGGCCAGCACGGAAAGCGCCCGCGCATCGGTATTGCCGGTTTCGGGAATGCGGTAGGAGATGGAAATCCGGGTCAGACGGGCCAGCTTATCGTCCAGCGTGAGGCGCCGCTCGGCAGTCTTTTCCGGCTCGGTGAGATCCACCGGTTTGGGCGGTTCCTGGCGCGGGATGGCGCCGAAATACTTCTTGACGCGCGCCAGCGTGTCCTTGGTATCCAGATCGCCCACCAGGGCGAGCACGGCGTTGTTGGGCGCGTAGTAGGTCTTGAAGAACTGCTTCACATCGTCCACCGAAGCGGCGTCCAGATCTGCCATGGAGCCGATCACGGAGTGCTTGTAGGCGAAGTTGTCGTAGACCAGTTCCTCCATCTTTTCGTAGGCCTGTCCGTAGGGCTGGTTGTCGACGCCCAGGCGGCGCTCCTCTTTGACGGCCTGCCGCTGGTTGTCGAGATTCTCCCTGGTGACGTTGAGCGACCGCATCCGGTCGGCTTCGAGGAACAGACCCAGGTCAAGCTGGTTCTTGGGCATGATCTCGAAATACAAGGTGCGGTCGTTGTTGGTGGTGCCGTTCATGCTGCCGCCCTTGGCGAACACGAGATAGAAATGCTCTCCGGGCCCGACGTTTTCCGAGCCTTTGAACATCATGTGCTCGAACAGGTGAGCGAAGCCGGTGCGGCCCACCCGCTCATCGCGGGAGCCGACCTTGTAGCTGACCGCGATGGCGTAGATCGGCGTGTCATGATCTTCCGAAATGACGACCCGCAATCCATTGTCGAGCGTGGTGTCGGTAAACTTGATGGGAGCGATCTTCGGCTGCGCGAGGCCAGGCACTAGAGTAGAGGCTGCGAGCAGAATCGCGAACACTGCCGCTGGGGCAAGGTAGCGCCCAGGACTGGGATATTGGCGGGCGGGCGGCAACGGCGATTTCGGGCGCCACGGGCCAGAGGCTTAAGCTGAGCTTCGAGCAGCGCGGCCGGTATGAAGACCGCACGGGCAACGGGTTTGGCAAGGATGCCGATGTGGCGACGGGCCTGATTCGGACCAGACTGGGCTTGACGTACACTCCCGTGCCATGGCTGAAGTTCTCGGGAATGGCGCAGGACGCGCGCGCACCCTGGTACGGCCCTGGCGCTCCCAACAACCTGCGCGATGTTACCGATTGTCACGAAGGCTACATCGAGCTGTTCCCCTCGCGTAAGCGGGGTTTTGGCATGACCGCGGGTCGAGCGATTCTCAATTATGGCGAGGGCCGGCTCATCGCCACACCGCAATGGGTAAACCTCTCGCGCACCTACGACCACGTACGTATCTACTGGCGTTCCGCCAGGGCACAGGTGGAGGTTTTGCTGGTTTCGCCGGTAAAGGTGCGCGCCGGGGAGTTCAACCGACCGGTGCCTGGCGACCGCATTTGGGGCACTTACAACGTGTTTCCGGAGATCTACAAGCACCAATTGCTCGAGGTCTACGTGCTGCGCCGCCAGCAGAACCGGCCGGGTGGGTTCACCGGCGGCTCCAGCTCGGATGGCAGCGACAAACTCGGTATCAACACATTCGGCTACCGACTGACGGGACCAGTCCGGTACGGGGTCAAATACAGCCTCGAGGCTGCCCTCCAGAGAGGCAAGGTAGGCCCCGCGGACCTGAGCGCGGGCGCCTGGTTCGCTGCGCTCAGCCGCCGTTGGACGGTTTTGGGCCGGGCGCTCGATGTGTCAGTCGAATATAAGTACGCGTCGGGCACGGCGAATCCGGCGGATCCCAGGCACTCCGGCACTTTCGACCAACTCTATGCGTCCAACCACGATAAGTTCGGCCATCAGGATCTGTTCGGCTGGCGCAATCTCCACAACGCACGTTCGCTGACCACGCTGGGACTGACGAAGAGCCTGGCAATCCACTTCATGTACGACAGTTACTGGCTGGCTAACCGGAAAGATGCCATTTACAGCAGCGCAGGCAGGCAGATCGCCGGTTCTGCAAGCGGGGCCGCCGGGCGCCATGCCGGGCAGGAGACGGATCTATACGGCACTTACAAGCACGGGCACTTCACGTTCGGCGCCGGCTACGGCCATTTCTTTTGCGGACGATTCATTGAGAAAACAACGCCCGGCATCGGGCCCACGTACCTATACGTATTCCACACGTACTCGCTCTAACCGGAGTCAGGCCGCTACCGCCTGAGGAGCTTGGCGACCGCCTTGGCTAGTTCGCGAAACTCCTCGTGGGCCGGCGAACCTGGCGCGTACTCCGCCACCGTCAAGCCCTGGGCGACAGCTTCCGCCACCGCCACCCGCTGCCCGATGGGAGGGAGAACCTTCCTTCCCAAATCCTTCAGCGAGGACGCCAACCCCCCGCCCGAGGTTGGTCGTCCTGATAACCTTGGAGGGCACAAACCGGATGCGCGGCTTTTTCGACCGCCGTTCCGCACGCGCCATGAGTCCCAGCGAGAGCGCTTCCTTTAGTGCGAACAGATCGAGTGGCGACGGCCCGCACGGCAGCAGCAGGAGATCCGCGGCCAGCGCCGCCTGGTAGGCGACGTCGGGCATGC
>JAPKZC010000410.1:5946-10679 GCA_026394025.1 Candidatus Solibacter sp. | reverse complement strand
CGGCTGGAGAATCTGTGCGCCTTTGGCATCCAGCAGGTGCTTGAACTCGTACCGGGACACCAGTCCCTCGCCGCCGGCGAGCGGGACCGGGCTCTTCGATGCAATTTCACCGAGAGCTTGCGGCATCTCGCGCCACGTCGGCTCTTCGAGGAACAGTGGGTGAAACGGCGCCACCGCTTTGGCAAACTCAATCGCCGAGCGCACCGTGAAGGTCTCCCACATCTCGAGAGCGATCTCGAGATCCGGACCGCCGCCTTTGCGGACCGCTTCCACCTCCGCGGCCAGCCGCCGCAAACGCTCCGTTTCGGAGCCGCCCTTCGGCAGTACCCACTTGATACAACTCCAGCCGGCTTGCCGGGTGCGGGCCGCGAGTTCGGCGAGGCGCTCCGGCGTGCGGGGTTCCAGGTCGTGGCTCCAATGGCTGTAGTAGACGCGCATGGGTTTTGGCCCCGCGGCTCCCATGAGGCGCCACACTGGTTCGCCCAATCGCTTGCCCTCGATGTCCCACAGCGCGATATCGATGGCCGCCAGCGCCGTCATCAGCACCGAACCATCGCGATATCGCGAAAGCTCGTAGTAGTTCCGGTTCCAGTGATCCTCGATGCCACCCGGATCCTTCCCCACAAGAAAGGGGGTGAACCACTGGATCGCTTTCTCGACAATCTCCGCCCGCCCGGAGATGGAGCCCTCGCCCAGACCTGTGATGCCTCCCTCCGTCTCCACCTCGAGAAAAAGATAGTCGCGGTTCTGGATTGTGTACTTTCTTGTCGTGAGCTTCCGGATCGCCGATCTGCCGGCAGCCGCGAACAGCGGGGCGCCGAACAGCAGGTGACGTCTGCTAAGCAGTGGACCAGGCATACTGCGGATTGTAAAGCTATTTGCGGAGCAGCGGGATTCTCAGAGTGAGGGGGCGCGGCGCGAAAGGGTCTTCATATGCCGCACCGGGCAGGACGGCGGGACGGCCATCAGGGGCGAAGAGAAGTGGCGGGCGTTCGGGCGAGTCCATCTCCAGTCTCTTTATGCTTTGCCCCGGTGGTCGCGTCCGCGGACCAGCAGGCGATCCAACTGCCCGGGTACGCCGTCGCACTCGAGTTCGATCACGGTGTCTCGCGTTTTCGGAAGCACGCGATCATCAGGTACGCCACCGGGTGTAGGAATCCCATGACCACAAATACCGGTGCATACGACCAGTACGTTACCGCACGGCCCACCAGGTTGGTGGAGATCATGCCGCCGAAGCCGGAGCCGGCCGCCACGAGGCCGAACACGGTGCCCACCAGAGGCTTGGGGTAAAGATCCACCACCAGCGCACT
Source organism: Candidatus Solibacter sp. (assembly GCA_026394025.1). Taxonomy (GTDB): domain Bacteria; phylum Acidobacteriota; class Terriglobia; order Bryobacterales; family Bryobacteraceae; genus Solibacter. The sequence goes on along the minus strand of JAPKZC010000410.1, from coordinate 9,366 downwards.
GAGCGAGATCTGCCAGGTGAGGTGCGCAAAGGCGGCAATGCCCGCGATGCACACCGCCATCAGCGGAGTGGAAGCAGTATTGATGAGCGGGCTGAGCGGCAGCAGCACAGCGGCAATTCCCATCACCCAAAGGCGGCTGCGCACGGGAGTGAAGCCGCGCTTGATGAGCACACCGGAGAGGTAGCCGCCGAGGATGCAGCCGAGGTCGGCGGCAAGGTAGACGATCCAGGCGATGCGGCCCACCTGGGGCAGCGTGAGATGGCGCGCGTCCGACAGATACTTCGGAAACCAGAAGAGATAGAAGTACCAGACGGGGTCGGTGATCATGCGGCCGATCATCAGCAGCCAGGTTTCGCGGCGGGTGAGGATGTAGCGCCAGCGGCCTTCGGGGGGCATGGTGTCCGCGGCTTCGGCGGCGTCTTTGGCATCGGGTGCGATGATCTGCTTTTCCTCTTCGGTGAGGCGCGGATGCTCTTCGGGGCGGCGGTAAAACCAAAGCCACGGAATCACCCAGAGCAGCCCTAGCGAGCCGGTAAAAAGGAACACCGCGCGCCAGTGGAAGCGCGAGCCCAGGAACGCGATCAGGGGCGGCGCAAGCGTGGCGCCGAGCGTGGCGCCCGCGGTATAGATGCCGATGACGAGGCCTCGCTCTTTGGGCGGGAACCACTCGGACACTGCTTTGGGAGCGGCCGTGTAGTTACCGGGTTCGCCCATGCCGAGCAGGAAGCGAAAGCAGCCCAGCGACAACAGGCTGGCGCTGAGGGAGGTGAGCATGTCGGCAAGGGACCACCAGACCACGAAACAGGCCATCGAGACGCGGGTCCCAAGGTAGTCGGTGAGCCGGCCGGCGACGAGATAGGAGAGCGTGTAAGCGAGCAGGAAGGCCTGAACCACGTATGAGTACTGGAGGTCTGTAATGTGAAGGTCGTCCTGAATGGTGCGCGCCAGGATGGAGAGATTCTGGCGGTCCATGTAGTTGATGACGGTAGAGAAGAACAGCAGCCCGGTGATCCACCAGCGGAGGTTGGGGATGCGGCGAACCGGACTGGCGGCAGGCGCGACGCGAGAAGCATCCCCGAGAATCTTCATGCGTAACACCTCAGTTCGAAAATGGCCGCGGGAGCGCCGTGCGTCTCCAGGATTTCGATGCGCAGTTCGGTGGTGGCGGCCGGAGCGGGAAGGTGAACGGTATTTCGCGTCTGGTGATTGTCCGTGCACTCGAACAGTAGAGCCCCGGTATCGTCGCGGACGCGGTAGTGCTTGACGCAGAACGGCATGTCGCGTTCCGGGTGGCCCATCAGGACGGATTCCATGGGGTGGTCGAAATCTGTGTCGAAGACGAGTTCGATGCGCGCGATGGTGCAAGGTTCCTGCCAGCGCAGGCAGATCGATGGAGCCGGATCGTCCGCTGCGGCGACCCAGGCGTTCGGCTGGAGACCGGGGCGAGCGACGCCGTTGGTGACATTGGCGCCGCAGAAGGCGCGCAGGGGGGGCTCGGCGCTGCCTGCGAGATTCTTGCCGCCGGGGCGCCGCCCAGGGAGCCAGAATTCGAAGGAATCGATTCCGCTGCCCTCGGGGGGTTGCTGGCGTGTGCCCTTGGCCACGGCTTTGTTCATGGACTGTGCGAGGCTGAGCACGCCGGTGACACGGAGATCGCTCAAGTAGACGGACACGTCATCGTTTTTCAGGAGGCAGTACGTGAGATAGCGGGGCGATTCGATGGAGACCTCGCTCGCGATGTGCACGGTCTGCGCGCGTCCGGGAGACAACTCGATACGCTGCCGGTGGAGCGTGATTTCCGGAGTGAAGTTCGCGGGACGGCAACTGCCGCGAACTTCGACGTCGAGCGCGGTTGCCCGCTCCACGTCTACGAGAATCGTCAATGCGGGAATGCGCCCCGCGGCTACGGGCAACAGCATGGCGCGGGAAACGTCGAGCGGTTGTACGTCGCTGGAAGGCGGCAGTTCCTCGAGTTCGAAACAACTGGAAGTGAGGACGCTGGCGAGGCGCGCGAGGTCGCCGGGATCGTGGAGCGCAAGACCCGGAATGTGCTGCCCTCTCTTGAGGAGTTCGCGCTGGAGCTCGCCGATGGGCACTGCGCGCGGCGCCACGCCGTGCTTCAGGCAGAGGGCTGCGGCCATCCCGACTGCCTGCCCGTTGTGCGCGCAGGTGGCCATGACGCGGGTGGATCCGAACGCCACGTGCGAAACGCTGATCAGCCGTCCGGTGAGGAAGAGGTTATCGACGTTGCGGCTGTACATGGTGCGGTAAGGGATCTGGTAAACGCCCTTGGAATGCCATTGGGTGCAAGGGGAGAGGGCGCTATACAAGCCATCGGCGGGATGCAGGTCCATGGCCCAGCCGCCGAAACTGACCGCGTCTTCATGCTCGCGCTGTTCGACGATATCTCGCTGGGTCAGGATGTAGTCGCCTTCGAAACGCCGGCTCTCGCGCTTGCCGGGGATGGCGCCAACCCATTCGAGGGTCATGGTTTCGGCTTCGGGAAATTTACCCGAGTTCTTGATATAGTCCCAGACTCCGTAAGCGACCTTCCAGAGTACCCACTTGATGGCCTCGGTCTGGTGCACGGTGTCGAGGCGGCCGCCGTATTCGAACCACCAGAAGCGGCAGCCGGAATCGGTGGCCTTGATGTCGCGATAGCGAGGGAGCCGAACTCGTTGCGGCCTTCGGCGCCCATGCGAAACGCGGCGCCGGCCAGGAAACCGACCACACCGTCGCCTGAGGCGTCGCAGAACAGGGGAGCTTTGACCAGGTAGGTAGTGCTGTTCTGGCTACACCAGGCGCGGACGGCGGAGATGGTGCCATGGCTGGACATTTCCAGATCGTGCACCGCGGTATTCAGCAGAAGTTGGATGTTGGGCTCTTCGACCACCTTTTCCAGCAGGATGGTATCGAGGGTGAGCGGATTGCCCTCGGGATTGCGGTGCAGGTTCTCGACCAGGATTTCATCGATGACGCCGCCTTCGCGCGCCCACCGGTTATTGTTCCCCATGTGCGAAGTCGCACCGAGAGTCCACAGGCGCACTTCGCTGGAGGCATTGCCGCCGAGCACGGGGCGGTCCTGGATGAGCACCACGCGGATACCGGCGCGCGCCGCGGTGATGGAGGCGCAAGTGCCCGCGAGTCCGCCGCCGGCCACGACAAGGTCGGTTTCGAGGATCGATTCCAGGGGACTGCGCCCGCTGCATGGATTGGAAGTGATCATTGCTTAGTTTCCCGTCCGTTGATCATTTCTCTTGGCCCGTGGGCTTCAGGATAACCGTGGCCCGCACCGCGACGCCCGTCGGGCGCGGCACAATAGCGCAGCGCGCCCACCGCGGCAGCGCGCACCAGGCGCACGCAGTCCCGCCCGCCGACGGCGAAGCGGGAAGTCCCCCGATCCAGCCGGCATCGTGGACC
>JAPKZC010000410.1:2485-5854 GCA_026394025.1 Candidatus Solibacter sp. | reverse complement strand
TTCAAAGTCGCGGCGGGGTCGCCTTGCGGATCGGCCACGGCATGGCACCAAATCCGCACCACGCTCTTCGCTGAAATGGAAGGTTTCCAACTGGCGCCGTCCGTAGCCTGTTGCGCCCCGAGAAGAACGTAGCAAAAGAACGCAATCGCAACAGTCGGTTTCATGATTCAAGGCTTAGTGTAGAACCGAACGTAGTCGTATTCCACGCGTCCGGGCAATCTGGTCTCATCGACGGCATCCGTCTTGCCGAGATAGGAGGCGATGGACGTGAGCCAGATGTGGACGTCGCCCTGCGGCAGTTTGGAAATGTCGACGGTCTGGACCACCTGGCCGTCGAAGTAGTATTTGACTTCCTGCGGCGTGTATTCCGCGCCGTAGATGTGGAAGTCTGAGAGCGGCGGCGTCGCGATGCGCTTGCCGCCGTGACTGGTGTGTTGCCCCTGCCACTTGTGCGTGTTGACGCCGTAAGAGGTTAAGTCAATGGAGTCGTTCTCGATGCAGTCCAGTTCCAGTTCCGGGGCGGCGGTGCCGGTGCTGCCGGAACCGTCGTGGCCCATCATCCAGAAGGAAGAGTGCCACCCCTTGCCCGCGTCGATGCGGAAGCGGGTTTCGTAGTAGCCATAGCGGAAGGACTGTTTGCTGATGACACCCGCGCCGGTGTACTCCTTGTCGGCCGCCTTCTCTTTCTTGAGACAGAGCACCAGGTAACCATTGGCAACCGAGACGTTTTCCGGCTTCTGCGTGCTCCAGTGCTTGGAATCGATGCGGTAGCCCCACCCGGCTGTATCGACGGCCGAGCCAGTGAACTCGTCAGCCCAGGTGAGTTTGTACCCGGCGGGCTGCTCCGCACAGAGAATGCCCGCGGAAAGAATGAACCCAACCTTCAGCGAGATCTTCGGCAACGACATGGTCTTGAACTCCAGCCAGGAACACCAGGCAACACCTCAATTTGGCACACGATGGGGCCGGCACTGAGCTTCGGACTATCCTGCCGTAGCCCAAATGGACTATCCGGAGCCCGGCATCCGGTTCTGATTGACGCCGCCGCGGAAGGCGTGCTAACAATCTATCGACAGTCAGGTGACCCATGCTATCTCGTAGACGTGTTCTTGCGCTCAGTGCGGCACTTCCAATGTCAGGGACGGCATCGATCCAAGCAGCCGAACCCGCACCCGCCGAGAGTGCACCTTTGTCCCAGACGATTTCTCTGGACGGGCCGTGGGCCTTTCGCCTGGACCCGCAGAACGATGGGTTGGCTGGGAAATGGTGCCAGCCGGACGCGGCGGCAAGCGCATGGCGGCAGGTCACCGTGCCACATACTTGGCAGATCGAGGCGGAGAATGCCGACTACATGGGTATAGGCTGGTATCGGCGTTCGTTCGACGCTCCAGCCAGCTGGGCCGATTGCGTTGTTCGCATCGAGTTCGAAGCTGTGTTCCACACCGCCACGGTCTGGGTGAACGGCGTTGAAGTGGGCCGGCACACAGGCAAGGGTTACACCGCGTTCACCGTCGATGCGTCGCGGCCTATCCGTCCCGGAAGTCGCAACACGGTTGTGGTCCGAGCCGACAACACGTTCAGCGAATCGATGCTGCCCCGCGGACGCTCCAGCGACTGGGCTCATGACGGCGGCATTTACCGGCCCGTTCGCCTGCTGGCCACACCAAAGGTCTTCATTGAAACGGTGGCGGTGGATGCCGCTCCGGACCTCGGCGCGGACCAGGCTTCCCTGCACGTCACGGCGGGGATCCGGAATGCAAACCCCGCTGCCTGGCAGGGGCAGGCGACTTTTCACGTTTTCGATGACGCTACCGGAGAACGGGTTCAGCTCGAATCGCCCGCGGCCCCGGTTCAGCTCGGCGCCAAGCAGCGAAGCACTTTGAAACTGCCAGCAGTGAAGATGAGCTCTCCGAAGCTGTGGCACTTCGACCATCCGCATCTCTACCGGCTTCGTGTCGATCTCTCCAACGGCCATACCTATGAAACCACCTTCGGCGTGCGGAAGATCGAAATCCGAGGCGCTGCTTTCTATCTCAACGGCGAAGCGGTGCGGCTGATGGGCGCGGAGCGGATGGCCGGCAGCAACCCGGAATTTGGCATGGCGGAACCCGGCGCGTGGATTGACCACGATCACGCGGACATGAAGGAACTCAACTGCGTGTACACGCGCGTGCACTGGCCGCAGGACCGCCGCGTCCTGGACTGGTGCGACCGCCACGGCATCCTGATGCAGACAGAAGTGCCTACTTGGGGGGGCGCAACATTCAAAGGGATGGATCCCGACCCCTCGACGGACCTGATGAACAACGGGCTGGAACAACTTCGGGAGATGATCGAGCGCGACCGGAATCACCCTTGCCTCTTTTCCTGGGGCGTCTGCAATGAAGTGAACGGGCAGAACCCGCCGGCCTACACGTTTGCCAAACGCATGTACGAGGAAGCCAAAAGGCTGGATCCTGGCCGGCTGGTGACCTATGCATCGAACTCGCTTCAAAAGTCTCCGGAGAAAGATGTGTCCGGACTCATGGACTACGTTATGTGGAACGAGTATTACGAGAGCTGGTATGGCGGCACTCCGGAACAACTCGCCCGCAATCTCGATGAAGTTCACCTGGCCTTTCCTGGCAAGCCGATTGTGATCTCCGAATACGGATATTGCGCCTGTACCGCCGACCGGCCGGAAGGCGATGGCAAGCGCGTGAACGTGTTGCGCGAACACGACAAGGTGTTTCGCGAGCGCGCATTTGTCGCCGGCCTGATCTTTTTCGACTACAACGACTACCGGACCCACGTGGGCGACCGGGGCACGGGAGCGATGAAGCAGCGTGTCCACGGAGTCGTCGATGTGTACGGAGCGAAGAAGCCATCGTGGGAGACCCTGCGAACGGAATCGTCGCCGGTCGAATGGATGCGCGTTTCCGGTAATCCGGCGGCCCTCAACGTGGCACTCCAGAACCGCGGGGCAATACCGTCGTACACTCTCCGGGGCTATGACCTGCGAGCCGTGGCTTATGGATTCGGCAATATCCCGGTGGAGCGGGTCGCGGCTCGGATCGAGAAGCTCGCTCCCGGCGAATCGTACGCCGCCCAGTTGAAGCTGACGCAGCCGGGGATCACGCGCATTCAGGTCGACCTCATGCGGCCGACCGGATTTTCCGCTCACACGGAGGTATGGGCGCCCTGATCCCGAACGGGTCAGGAAACCGCTAATTCCACAACGGCCACCGGTTCGGTGCGCGCCGCCGTGGAAAGTTCCACGCGCAGCGCCGCCGCTATAGCCCACCGGCAACATCTCGCCCGTTCGAAGCAGACGCGCGACCGACGGTTTGCCGGGCACTTTGACCGCGAACGACGGCTGCCGAAACGACG
>JAPKZC010000410.1:0-2463 GCA_026394025.1 Candidatus Solibacter sp. | reverse complement strand
CGTCACGGTGATCGGAAGCGGCGGCGGTGCCGAAGACCGATTCGCCGCTATGCCTCATCCAGCCGGCCGGTTGCGCCAAGCCGTCCCAGAAGGGCTGGGGCATGGCGCCATCCGGGCGCGCGCCGACATTCATCACCAGGGCGCCGTTCCACGCGCGGACCCCAAGCGCCTCGAACGGACGCAGGGTGTCGTCGTGGAACGCGCGGAGGGATGGCTCCCCAGCCTTTACGGTTTCCGCTGCGTCAACACGAGGGTCGCCGTTGGCAGCGATACCGAAGCCGGCAAAGTGCTCGAGGTTTGCCGCACTGGCAGCCCTAGCTGTTCCCAGCAGCGATCACTGCCGTCGCGATGGCCAGCAGCGCGAGTCCGGCCCAGAGGCTTCGCTTCGCCGCCGGGGGCGCGCCCTTCCACTCGCCACTCAGCACCCCCGAGAGGTTCGCCGTCATGATCATGAAGATCTGAAACAGCGCCCAGCCGACGGAGGTCCCGAGGGCGCCCAGGTACACCGAACTGACGCCGTAAATGGCGAATGCGCCCATCCAGAAAACGCCCATCAGGCAACCAAACCACACGTCCGGACGCCATGCGTTGCCGAAATGCTTCCACGTGCCGTTGCGGGAGAGCAGCCAGAACGAGTAGCCGGCGTTCGGGATCAGTCCGCCCAGCAGCGCGATCGGCCAGACCGCATAGCCGGCCGCCCGGGGCGATGCGCCTTGCCTCACGGCCTCTTCCGCGATCCCCTGCCCGAACGCGAACGCGTAGTTGAGCATCGGCGCCATCAGCCCGCAGAGCAATGCGACCGCCAGCGCCGCCGCATAACTGCCGCTGGCCGCACGCTCGCTCAACCCTTCGCGCGCCTTTCCGGCGCGTGCCGAGACCGCGATGCCCAGCACCATGATCGCCATACCGGAGAGGATCAGTGTTCCACCTCCAGTGCCGATGACATCCCGATTCTTCACGAACAGCGGGACCAGCGTTCCCAGCAGCGCCCCGAGTCCCACGATGATGGCGTAGCCGAGCGCCATACCCAATCGGGCAATCGAGAGGCCGAACAACACTTGGGCAATTCCCCATCCGGCGCCGAAGCCGAGGGGCGCCAGGAATACCGAGGCCGGCAGCGCGGCATACACTGCGCCCACATGGTCCACCAGCGTGAACGCTAGCGCCCACGGGAGAATCACCAGCGATACAACGCTGAACACCAGCCATGTGTTCTCCCATGGCCACCGCCTGGCGAACTTCATCGGCAGCATGCAGTTGCCAGAGAGCAGCCCCGCAACCATCGTTAGCAACAGGCCCAGCCAAAGATTCACCGCCATTCGTTACTCTCCTCTCAAATCGGACGAAAGCCCTGGTGCTTCGTGGGTGCCACACGCTCCGCCTTCGATCGACGCCGGATGAACGAGGTAGTCGCGCAGGTGGGGGATGTGCACCAGAAAAACCACACTGTGACCCATGGCAATGTGGTTGAACAATACCAGGTGTTGAGGTCGAAGCATGCGTCCACCAGCGGCGAAAGCGCCAGATGCACCGCTCCTTTATGGGGGCCGAGCGCTCGAATTCCGGAATGCGAGCGTACAGGCGGTCGTACATGCCGCCCGCGACCAGTGCGACCTTCCGAGGCGATTGCATATCAGGATTTCCTTCGCCGCTTGGGGCGCGCTTCCGGCCACCACACCGCCTGCGCCGAGGCGACGAAGCGGCCCACGCAGTGCTGCACGAATTGTCCGGCCACGTTGGGATTGCTGTCGCGAATCAGGTAGATGATCTCGCGATGGCGCGCAAAGTCCGGCGTCCAACTCGCGGTAGTCTCGTGCGTCTCCAGCATGCGCAGCAGCACGAAGGTGAAGAGGGGGCGGAGCAGGCGCCCGAGCATCTCCACGAGCAGTGGGTTTCCGGAGGCTTCGGCGAGCGCCAGGTGAAAGGCCAGCTCGCTCTCCACCAGTTTCTTCACCTCGCCCCGCGCGGCGGCTGCCTCCATGCGGTCGAGCGCGGAAGCGAGAGGCGCCAGGTCGGCGCCTGTCGCTGATGCCAGTTGGGCGGCCAGACCTTCCAGCGCGCCGCGTACCTGGTAGATCCGCTCGACATCCTCTTGGCTGTAGCGCGGCACGCGCGCGCTGCGGCCCGCGCTTTTTTCCAGGAAGCCCTCGGTGATCAGCAGGTTAATGGCTTCGCGGACGGTCGCCTGCGCCACTCCGAATTCGCGCGCCCACACCCCTTCCACTACGCGCTGTCCGGGACTTAAGCGTCCCCGCACGATGGCGTCTTTGAGCTGCCCGGCCAGATGCTCTTTTATGAGAGGCTCGGTTTCGGCTGGTGACATATGAGCGTCCAAGTGGGTTATAACACGCGGATGCTAGATCAATCAAGGCCAAACAAGCGCTTGACAGGAAAACGACCGCCCCCTATACTCGGGGTGAATCATCGATGTTGCACCCCGCGTTCGGCCATCACCTGCGGGTA
>JAPKZC010000148.1:4454-9089 GCA_026394025.1 Candidatus Solibacter sp. | reverse complement strand
AGGTCGTGCGATGGAGGAGGGAGCCGCGCACGATATCCGCAAGCGAAGGTAGGCGGGCGAGGAGGCGATCGAGCTTGGTCGGTTGTGCCATCTATATAGATGATACACAAAACCCCGAGATGGAAAAACATGTTTGCAGGACATGTTTGAGGCTTGACGGGGCAACGCCGAGAGCCGCCGAAACCGGTCGAACTTGTTCGAACCCGCATGGGGCCGACTGCCCGCCCTATGAAATCACGGGACTTAGACCCTCATTTTTGCGCCGGAAAGTAACTATGTGAATTCCATCGCGGTGGGCCAGGACGGCGCTGTCTACGCGCTTTCCCGTGTGTCCGAAGATCCGCACGCCATCACGGACCTGATCCGGATTCCACCGGCACCCGTTCAATAAAGAGCGTCCCGCCGTGACCGGGGAATTCGCAGCCGTAGCCAACCCCCGAAGCGCGGTGAGCCCTGTCTATCCCCTGTCGGTAAGGTCGGATACATTGTCCCTGGCGCGTTCACACCGGTCCTGGCGACCCCCCGTTCTTCAGAAGCCTGGCGCGTTTTTCATTCCGTACGGTGAAAGGCTAGCCTTAAGCCTCTTCATACCCTCTGCCCAATGGCACGCCCTGTGTTCCCAGGCGCCTCTGCGTTTCTGGCGACATCCTCGCATGTTCATCCGATACGTATGTTCATCCGATTCGTATTGACTCGGGCGGACAGACGCTGTAGCCTACTTCGTAATGGTAGTCCGATTTCGAACTACCATTACGAATTGAGAGATATTCCCTCCGCCCATGCCAGCCAGGGACGCAGCGCCAGCCGCGAACAAGTACCGCGCTCATCGCGAACGCCAGCGTCGGCGTATTCTCGACGCGGCCGAAAGACTCTTCGACGAGCACGGCATTGACCGGGTCACGATGGTGGAGGTCACCTCCGCCAGCGGGCTTCGGGCGTCGACGATGTATCAGTACTTCTCCAGCAAGGACGATATCGTGTGGGCGATCCTCGGCACGGTACTGGCAGACCTGGCCGCCCAGACGAAGGAGGCGATCGAGACAGCGAGAACGGCGTTGGACAAAATCACCGCGATGCTGGAGATCATGGCCGACAGGCTGACGAACGACCAGGCCAAAGTGCGATTCCTGGCGCAGTTCGATGCGATGTATGCCCGGGATTGGCCGGCCGAACGCCTCCTCACCCTGGAAGGGCAAATCAACCCTCTGGGCTTCCGGTACTTCGGTACACTGATCCGCGAGGGCATCGCCGACGGCTCACTCCGTCCCGATCTGGATCCCGACCTGACAATGCACGCCGTCATCAACGCGGTCATAGGGGCGCAGCGCCGGCTCGCGTCGTTGGGCAACCGGGTGGAGTTGGAATACGGACAACCGGTCGACCGGCTGTTCCGCGAAACGATCCGCGTGATCCTGCTCGGCTTGCGCGCAACTGAGATCCGGGCCGCGCGGGTCAGGTGCGCGCCTCCAAGCAGGGCGGAGCGATCCGGCTGACCGCCGCGATACCCGGGCTGGGTCCAAGCGTCTTGGCGATTGAAGCGAAAGCGGCGGCTTCGCGCCCGGAGTTGCAGTGAGATACTACTTCTTGTTGCGCCGCCAACTTTGGTGGACCTCGCAGACCCGCGAGTCGTAAAGAGGTGCGTTCAAACTTATGATCAAGATCGCTCAGTTCAAAGGAACCCGCGGTGTGGGAGCCGTTGTCGCTTTGCTCGCCGCCCAATGTTGTCTGGCCCAGGTCGGCGAGCCGTCAAAGCCCAAGGGTCCCTGGATGGACAAGAACCTCACTCCGGATCAGCGCGCGGACCTGGTTCTCAAGGAGATGACCCTTGATGAGAAGATCCTGCTCGTGCACGGCGCCGGCATGCCCGGCTTCGGTCCCGCGGATCCGGTGCTGGTTCGCTCGAACGGCGGCGGCGGTTTCGTGCCGGGCATCGAGCGCCTGGGCTTGCCGGACCTGAATATGAACGATTCGTCGACGGGCTCCGCCGGAGGATCGCGCAAGGGCCGGTATTCCACTGCCCTACCCTCCACACTGGCGCTGGCATCCGGATGGAACCCTCGCCTGGCACGAGACGTCGGCGCGTTCATCGGCCGTGAACTCGCCGACCAGGGCTTCAATATCTCGCTCGGGGGCGGCGTGAACATCACACGGGAGGCTCGCAATGGCCGCAATGTCGAGTACCTCGGCGAGGATCCGATCCTGGCCGGCAACCTCGTGGCACAGTGGATCCAGGGCGTGCAGTCGCAAGGGGTGATCGGCGACATCAAGCACTATGCGGTCAATGACCAGGAGACAGGTCGCTATTTCGTGGATGCCGTAATCGACAAGCGGGTGCTGCGGGAAACCGACCTGCTCGCTTTCGAGATCGGCGTGAAGCAGGGTAAGCCGGGCATGGTCATGTGTTCCTACAACCTGGTCAATGGCGGCTGGGCCTGCGAGAACGACTACACGCTGAATCAGGTCTTGAAGCAGGAATGGGGATTTCCGGGCTGGGTGATTTCGGACTGGTTCGGCACCCACAGCACCGTGAGGGCGGCCCTGGCGGGACTGGATCAGGAACAACCGAACGGCCGCTACTTCTCGGACGCGCTGAAGAAAGCCGTCGAAAGCGGCGCCGTGCCGGCGGCGCGCCTGAATGGCATGGTCCATCGCATTCTGCGCACCGAATTCGCCAGCGGCATCGTCGATAGTCCTCAGCCCACCAAGGTCCCGGACGTGCTTCGGGGATTCAAGGTGGCGCAGCGCGCCGCGGAAGAGTCGATCGTCCTGCTCAAGAACGACAATAGCCAACTCCCCTTGAATGCAGCTACGGTGAAATCGATCGCCGTGATCGGCGGGCACGCCGATGCGGGCGTCCTCTCCGGCGGCGGATCGGCGCAGGTGGATCCGGCGGGCGGCAACGCAGTGCCGGACCCGAACGTGAAGCAGGACGATCCCCTGGCGATCTTCTCCCAAGTCACATTTCATCCATCGTCGCCCCTGGAAGCGATTCGCGAGACGGCGCCGAATGCGAAGATCACCTTCGACCCCGGTACGGATCCCGGCGCGGCCGCAGCCGCCGCAAAGGCCGCCGATGTCGCCGTCGTGTTCGTGCTCCAGCACACGCACGAAGGCGGCGACCTGGAGTCACTGGCCTTGCCGGACGGCCAGGATGCGCTGGTCGCAAAGGTCGCGGCTGCGAATCCGCACACAGTCGTTGTGGTCGAGAGCGGCGGACCCGTTCTGCTGCCGTGGGCCAGGCAGGTGAGCGCGATCCTGGAAGCCTGGTATCCGGGGATTCGCGGAGGCCAGGCCATCGCGACCCTCTTGTTCGGTAAAGCCAACTTCTCGGGCAAGTTGGCCGTCACGTTCCCCGCCGCCGACGCTGACCTGCCGCACCCGAAGGTTCCCGCACCTGCGGGCAAGAAGCCAGGGCCCATGGACGGACTCATGAATTCCGTGCCGCCGTTCCAGGCTGTCTACGACGAGGGTTTGAAGATCGGCTACAAATGGTTCGACGCCGAGAAGAAGGCGCCCGCATACCCGTTCGGCTTCGGCCTTTCGTATACTTCGTTCGCCTATTCGAAACTGAAGGTGACGGGAGGCTCGTCGCTCGAACTGAGCTTCCAGGTGTCGAACACCGGCAAGCGTGGCGGACAGGAAGTAGCCCAGGTATACCTGAGCCTGCCTCCATCCGCTGGCGAACCGCCGAAGCGCCTCATCGTTTGGGAGAAGGTCGCCCTGCGGTCCGGTGAGAGCAAGACCGTAACCATGACCATCGACCCGCTTTATGTGTCGGTGTTCGATTCTTCGTCCGATCGCTGGCAGATCGTCCCCGGTGAATACAAGGTAATGGCGGGACCGTCGTCGGCCACGCTGCCGCTTTCGGCTGCTGTGTCCCTCACCGGCAGCCGGTGACGGAAACTCGGAGCCCCGATACCCTGACCATAAATCTCTTTGCCGGCTTCGAGGCGGAAGTCCGGGCCGAGTTCCAGGCGATCCAAGGCATACCCGATGACCCGCCAGTTCACCAAATCCCGGGAGGGCAGAACAGGCGGCCCCGGCATGGCATGCATGGTGCTGCCTGTCACGTAATAGTCGGGGCCTACACGAATCATGTCAGGATCCGAAAACTCGTCGTGGAAAAGCGGGTCAGAATAGGTCCCGTTTCCATTATCCCCAGCTCATGACCGGTTGCCGCCCTGCGCGGCGTCGGCCGGCGCGGTGATTGGGAGCGCAAGAAGAGACGTGAACACGGCGAAGTGCAGTAACCGGCAGGATCCCTGCATAAACGGTCGTCCCTTGGGCTTAGGCAGCGGGGTTATCGGGGCTCCAGAACGGCTCCGGCGCGGCGAGGAACTCCACCGGGACCTCATTGACCAACGTCTTCAGCCACTCGGCGCAGTACTTCATGCCGGCCTGCTCGGAGAGCACGTGTCCCACGATAATCAGCGCTTTCTTCTGACCCGCGGCTATGCAATCTTGAACGTATTCGACTACCTCCCATTCGCGGGTCTCGCCGAGGGCCAAGACTTCGATCTCCGGCCGGGCCATCATAGCGATGGCCGACATATAGCCCCAGCTCGTAGACACCCTGTTCACCGGCATCTTTGGATCCCCAACAACGCGCATCGTACGGGCGTTCAGTTTCGTTTG
>JAPKZC010000148.1:0-4375 GCA_026394025.1 Candidatus Solibacter sp. | reverse complement strand
GTCCCTTGCGAGCTGAGCCAGTGGCGTGCCCGGAAAACCGTACATCCGCGGGTTCTTGGGATCTACGTTCTTTTCCCACCCGAGTTCCCGGGCCATCCCCACTCCGATGCCGTCCGGCTGGCGGGCGTGCCAATGGTCGTGAAAGTGGAATACGACCACCTGGTTCTTTTCGATGTACTCCTTCTTGGCCAGGTACGTCGGGTCTTTCGCAAGCGCCTGTACGTCATCCTGGTGCATATATACCGGAGTTTCATGAGAGATGATCAGGTTCCTACCGGCGGTCAAGCACCGTTTGACCACCTCGAACGTCGCCATCATCGTCGTGGCGACGCCCTTGACAGGAGTCGCGCCATCGCCGAACACGATCTTGTCTACCGTCTGGGTCCTCCACGGCACTCCAACGTTTTGGCGGATTCTTTCGATCACCTGGTCCGCTGTGAGCACCCCAGCAGTGTGAGGCGCGACGGTTTGCGCAGCGGAAAGGGCCAGTCCGCCGCCGATAAACGCGCGTCTGGAAGGGCTGTCAAACACCATTTAATACTCCTTTCATCTCATTCTCGCCGGTCCGGGCTCTGAAATGTCGGTGCGCCGGGCCGGATACTAACGATCGACCCGTCGTGACGCGATCTGAATCGCATCTCCCTTAAACCCCGGCACACTGGCCGTAAGGGTGAGAGCGCCCGGCATTCGTGAGGTTCGGACAACCATGAGCGTCGTCCCGTGAAACACTTTACGCTGATTGCGTTGGTACGGCACCTCGGTGGCCATGTCTCCGCATCCCACGGCGGCGAAGGCGATGGCTCCCGGGCCTTTGAGACTGAAGGTAACTTGATGTTCCGCGTTCGGGTCCGGTTGGCCGTTCCCATCGACGGCTTCCACCGTGATAAATGAAAGGTCTTGACCGTTGGCCCAAAGCGAAGTCCGGTCGGTAGTCAGGCGAATCCGGGCGGGCTCTCATACGATGCGCAGAACGGCTTCCGCGATGGGTTTGCCGCCTCGAACTGCGACCACCTTCAATGCTCCCGGAGCATGGGGCACGCTGAAGTTGGCAGGCATGCGAATCGATGTTCTTGTTCGTCGTAACGGATGTTGCCCGAGCGGTGTTGTGGGCGGCACACTCGGTACAACATTGACGGCCGACCAACAAATGGCACCGAAGGCCGCCAGAAAACGCCCATTTGAGAGAATATGATCGAGGAGGCGCATGGCACACACAACGCGGCGTATGCTTCTCAATACCCTGATGCGCGGAGGAGTTGGCATGGCGTTGGAACCACCCGACCAGGAGATCGAAGGCGCTGAGGCACGCCGGCGCGAACTTTACGGGCTGCTTGGCGACCTGCCGCCCCGGCAACGCCCGATCAGCGCCCGCACGCTCTCGGTCGAGGAGCGTCCCGGATTCATGCTCGAGAAGTTGGTGCTCGACATCAATGGGCTGGAGCCGGTTGCAGCCTACCTCGTGAAACCGAAACTGGCACGCCGGCGAGTACAGACTTGGTAAGGACGAGTTACTGCGCCCCAAGCCCGGCAACGTGCCGTCTTTTGCCGCGGACCTGACCGCACTGGGCTATTGCGCCCTGTGCCTGGACATGTGGTGTTTCGGCGAGCGATCTGTCCGGACGGAATTGGACACGTTCAAGGAGATGCTCTGGAAAGGCCAAGTGCTGTGGGGCATGATGGTCTACGACAGCCTGCGCGGGCTCGACTACCTACTCACACGGCCCGAGGTGGACACTGCTCGAATTGGGACTCTAGGCATGTCTATGGGCAGCACGATGGCCTGGTGGACGGCAGCCCTCGATCGGCGCCTGAAAGTTTGCGTGGATATATGCTGCCTGACCGACTACCAGGCTCTGATCGAGACCAACAACCTGAAGGGTCACGGCGTATACTATTTCGTACCTGGGCTGTTGAAGCACTTTACCACCGCCCGGATCAACGCGTTGATCGCGCCGCGGCCGCATCTGGCGACGGCGGGCAACCACGACGCCCTGACGCCGGCGGCTGGACTGAACCGCATTGACCGTGAACTCCGAGCCGTCTATCAGAGCTTGGACCGGCCCAACAACTGGCATTTGCTGCGCTACGACGTGGGGCATGCAGAGCCGCCGGAGATGCGACGCGATATCCTCGCGTTCCTGCGAGAACGCCTGTAGAGCCCTTGCGCGGCTGCTTGTATGCCTTCCGTTGCTCGAGGGTTTGCCCTGCCGAGCTTGGGATACACCGCCGTACCGTGAAGGCCAGGGCCTGCTCCCTCTTCCGCCATGATCCGCTCAAGGTGCAGGGGTTCCCACCGCCAGGGATCTGGTCCCTGCCGTGACGAGTTTCTGTTCTTGGGCAAGAGATGCTTGGCGCTCATGCAACGCCACCCTCCGAACTTCTCCGGTGTGACCAGCCGGTCCATCTCCGCCTGACGCCGGGCAGCGGCCAGTCCCGGTCCCAGGTGGCTGACCGACTGCTCGTGCGCGGTCTCGCAGTGCTGGGCGCGCTGTTTGACGGCAGTGCAGTGTTTTGGGCCTGTCGAATGCGCTCGGCGGCGTATTTCTCCTCGGCCTGCGGCTGCGGCGAAGCGGCAAGAGTGGCGAGCAGGACCAACGTCGGGGGCATCCTGCCGCTTATTTCGGCCGGAATCTCGGAGACTTGGCGGCATACGACGACGCCGAGCGCATTGGGGGGCACAGCGGTGTGGCGGACACACACCGGCAATCCTTCTCTTTGGACGACACACCCGGCACGCGGTTCGCGGCGCTGGATGGACAGCGTGGGGTTTGTCCCGCCGTCCGGAATACAGCTTCACGATGCGCTTTGCCTGAGGAACCGGGACCACGCCGCGCAATTCGCTTGGCAATCTGTCGCACGACAATGAGCTCAGAGAGGCCAGCGAGAGTGACGAAAGCGTCCAGGATGAACGGGGTGTCGAGATGAAGACTGAGGTGGTCTGCTACTCCGGTTACAAAGGCGGCGAGCGTCCGGTTCGTTTCCGACTGAGCGGCCAGGATTTCGTTGCACGAAAAGGGCAATGTCTCTTTTTTCAGTCTGCCGCGAAATGGGGCGGTCACTCGTCGATGCCCCGTAAGGTCAAAATATGCATCGG
Organism: Candidatus Solibacter sp.; assembly: GCA_026394025.1. Classification (GTDB taxonomy): domain Bacteria; phylum Acidobacteriota; class Terriglobia; order Bryobacterales; family Bryobacteraceae; genus Solibacter. The sequence continues at coordinate 1,281 of JAPKZC010000148.1, read as the reverse complement.
CAGCGCTCCACGCGAGATCGATACCATGTTGATTCAGCATGCGGGACAACAGATGGGCACCTCTCCTGGCGTTGGTCACCGGCTTGGTCAACCAGCGACTACTCCAATGTGAGTACCTGGTCGCGGAGAGCCGAATCCTCCGCTCGCACGTTTCCGGACACCTCCGGCTTCCAGACCCAGAGCGGTCCACGCTCGCCGAGGTCGGCAAACGACTCGGCCGTCAGCATCTGGCGCAGGTTGCGTGTATCGCCAGATCAGGTACTATCCTGGCTTGGTATCGTCGCCTGATTGCTCAAGTTCGACAGATCCATGCACCGGTCGTACCCCGGGCGCCCGCGCCTCGATAGCGCGATCGAAACCCTCATCGTGCGCATTGCCCAGCAGAATTCCGGCTGGGGTAAAGATCGGATCGTCGGCACACTGGCCAACCTTGGCCACAAGGTCTCCAACCAGACGATCGGCAACATTCCGAGGCGGCACGGTATTCCGCCCGCCCCTGAGCGCAGCCAGATCACGACCTGGAAGGACTTCATCTCGTCGCACATGGCGGTCCTTGCCGGAACGAATTTCCTTACAGTCGAGGTTCTGACCTGGCGCGGTCTGGTCACGTATTACGTCCTGTTCTCTCTACACCGGGAAACCCGGCGGGTCACCCTCGCCGGCATCACTCGGCATCCCACCGAGGCCTGGATCCCGCAACGCGGTCGGTGAGACGCCCGGAAACCTCAGTCGATGCCGTTACGTGTTGCATGATCGCGATGCAAGTAATGCGTGGTATTCGACAAGCTACTAGCGACCGAGGGCTAAAGTGCCTAAGACTGTCACACCCCAGCCCAAATCTAAAGGTAGAGACCACCAGGGCATAACCGCGGCGGAACAACTCGGCATTGTACTTCGCCGAGGATTCCGCGGTGACGATACTGCCGAACATGTCGCGAGTGGGACCGTCGAGCGGCGCGACCGGCGACGGCGTCACGGGACTGACCACCTGCATCACGTTTAGGCGGCGTCCTTCAAAGGTGGGGGCCGGCGGCACCCGAGGCAAATTCTTGCCGCCCGGCGGCGCGGATCCCATCATGATGATCGCCGGAAAGGGACCGCCCTGTGCCGGCGTGAAAATGCCAATGTCCAGGCTCAACTTCTCTTCCGTCCGAAAGGTAAGGTGCACCAGTCGGTATTTCACGCTGCCGTCGAGTACGGTTTGTGCCGCCCCGGCTGGAAGTGGAGAAAGCGCTCTTCCGTTAAGATAACGGAGAGAGCACGTGAAGAAATCAAGAAAGC
>JAPKZC010000491.1 GCA_026394025.1 Candidatus Solibacter sp. | reverse complement strand
TCCATCTTTTGCTCCGGGCGCGCAACGCGGAAATCCGCTCCAGCGGCAGTTGCTGAATCACACTCAGCGAAAACGCGTGCGTAATGTCAAAGGTGGACGGACCCTTCTCGCCTCTCAGATTCCGCGGATTCTGCGGCGATGTCTGCAACACCGTTCCGCTAGACCCGGAAACGAACCCGCCCAGCACGGAGCTGGAATCGTCCAGACTCCGGCTGAAGGTGTAGCTGGCCTGGAATCCCAACCCCGCGCGCAGCGAACTCTTCCCCACCGAGGTTTGCAGCGAGTGGTAGGTGGAGTGCGAACGGTTCGTCATCATCACGATAGGTCCGTATGCGGTGAACGGCGCGAACGCCGCGTCCGCGCCGCCATACCCGTTGGGCCAATCCACTCGCGCCAGCCCGATCCCCACCGTCGCCACGTAACTCGCGCTCGCCGTTACGTCCCCAATGCTGCGTTCCACTCCCGCGGTGTAGGCGCCGATGTAGCCGTTGCGGAAATCTCGCGCCATCCCCTGCGACGTCACCGGGCGCACCTGCTTATCCGTGCTCAGCGCCGCCAGATCGCGTTCGAAGCGCAGCACGTCCATCTCCGCATTAGCCGGCACGTCGGTCGATTTTCCAGTGGCGTACACAAGCTGTCCGTTGGTGTCATACACCGGCGGGATGACGATCGCGAGCACGGAGTTCTGAAACGGGATCGGCCTCCCCGGCGCGGCCGTCGTAAACGGCGCAACCACGTACGGCAGCCCTCCGGTCACGAAATTGCTCTGCCACAGATTCGTCAGTAGCGTGGTGATGGCCCCACCAGCGCGAAACACAGTCTTGTCGTTCCATCGCCAGTCCACTCCCAAGCGCGGGCCCCAACCGTTCCAGTCCCTGGGATAGGGCGGCTGCTGGTTGATCAGAAATCGCGCGCGGGCGCCCGGCGTTTCCGCATCCACTGGCTGGCCGGATGCATTCTCGAACGCCAGACCCGAGGTCCGCAACTTGGCTTCGCCAATCCGCGAGTTCACTTCATAGCGCAGGCCGTAGCCAAGCGACAGGCGGGGAGAGATTTTCCAGTTGTCCTGAAGATAGAAGTTGTAGGAGCGGCGGCGGACCGCGCTATTGCCCATGCGTTCCCCCTGCGCGAAAAGCGATGGCGCGGCCGTTACCGTGTAAGAGAACGGCGTGGCGGTGAGCAGCCCGCTCAGCGCGCCGGGCAGCAGGTCGCTTGCGGAGCGGATCTCCACCGGCGAGTACGCCGCTCCACCGCCGAACGTGTAAGCACCGTTCGGCGCCGTGCCGAAGATGGTCGTGTCGCGGTTGAAGCGCAGTTCCACTCCCGCCTTCCAGGTGTGCGCGCCGCGCACCCAGGTGAAATTCTGCCGCAACTGGAACAGATTCCCACAGGACCCGATCACCGATCCCGCCGGCGCATTGAACGCCTCGTACAGGCCGTCGGCGAAGTTGAGCGCTGGCTGAGTGTGGTTTTGCGTGGGAAAATTCGGCGTGGAGCGGTTGACGCCGAACGATGTCTCCCACGTGAAGCCCGCCGATGGCGTCCGCGTATACGTCAGCTCGAAATTGCGCTGATGGTCGAAAAATGGAATCGCGAATGCACGGTCAATCGCGGTCTGGCTGGGGTTGGTCGTCGGCCCTTCCACGTTGTTCCAGTTGAAGCGCGCAAAGAGCTGCGCCTTGGCGGAAATCCGGTGGTCCAGGCGCACCGAAAACTGATTGGTCACGGTCCGGACCTTGGAGGAGGTGGCGTAAGTGCGCTCTCCGTAGGGGCCGCCGGCGTCGTTGGGTAGCGGATACCGCGCCAGCACCGCGGAAATCCGCGGATCCACCGGAATGGTCAGTACGTCTCCCGGAAATGCCGTGGCGTCTTTCCCCTGACGCTCCGCCACGGTCGGCACCGGCAATACCTGAGTCGTCCCCAGCACCTGCCGGAAGCCCTGATATTGCGCAAAATAGAACGTGCGGCCACGCCGGAGCGGACCGCCGTTGGCGAACCCGAATTCATTGCGGCTGAAGGCGGGAATGCGCCGCGGTTGCGCCACGCTCCGCCGGTCGAAAAAGTTGCGCGCATCGAACGCGGCGTTGCGCACAAACTCGAAGAAGCTGCCGTGCAACTCGTTGACACCGGACTTGCTGACGATCTGCGTGAACCCGGCCGCGCCATGGCCGATGGCGGCCGGCAGCGTCCCGGAACTGGATTGTATTTCCTGAATCGCGTCCACGTTGAAGTTGGAAAATGTGGCCCCGCCCATTTCGGGGTCCGTGGTATCGATGCCATCCATGGCGAATACGGTGGCCGTTCCGCGTTGCCCGTTGGTGGTGAGTTGCTGGGTGAAGTTGGCTGCGCCGTTGGTGTCGGTCTGGGTGCCGGCCGCCAGCAGCAGCAACTGGCTGAAGTCGCGCTTGTTGAGCGGCAGCGCGGAGACCTGCCCGCCGGAAAGCTGCTCTCCGCCGGTGGCGCCCGTGGCATCTGCCGCGCCCGTCGCGCCAGCCTCCACCCGCACCTGTCCATCCGCCGTCAGACGGAGCCGTTCCGTGCGCCGCGCGCCCGCCCGGATCTCGACGGGCGTGGACCCTGCATACGTTGCGCCCTGCCACTCCACCAGCAGCGAATAGCGCCCCGCCGCCAACTCGCGCAGTTCGAAAGCGCCGTTGTCATCGGTACGGCACCGCAGTGGCACGCCGGCGCCGCGCAATTCGACGCTCGCCGCCGCCGCGAGCTTGCCCGCCGCGTCGCGCAGCGTGGATCTCCAAGATCCCCCGCCGCTCTGCGCCAACCCTTCATGGAGCGCAACCAGCAATAGCACCGGCAACAGCCTGTGATCCATCATCCCAAACGCAGCATAACGTGTTTCAAGGAAACGGGTAAGTGCCCGTGAATCGAGAGAACCCTAACGTAGGAGTTCGCCAGGCAGAAGCCGCGACCGTAAGGCAGCGCTGGTGGCAGGTGCGGGGTTTCTGCAACGCTCCCTGAGAACCTGAGAAATAATCGCCGAGCCCGCCGGGTTGACAGGCGAAAGCGCCTGTCTCACGTTGATGCGCAAGAGCCTGCGCTATTGTGGGACAGGCGCGTTCGCCTGTCCTGATTGTTTCTCACCTTCTGACGGTCGCGGCTCCGATTGGGGCTTCCTGTTCGTCCACTTCAGCGTTGCGCATCCGCGGGCACTTCACGCGAGCCATCAAGACCAGAACTATCGACTCTCGCCGCCGTCCACCATGGCCGTCAGCCGCTCCACGATGCTCTTCAGCGTCTCCGACTGGGCGTTCAACTCCTCGGCCGCCGCGGCGCTCTCCTCCGCGCTGGCCGCCGTGGTCTGCGTCACCCGTTCCATCTGGGTGACCGCCCGGGCCACCTGTCCAATGCCGCGCGTCTGTTCCTGGCTGCCGTGATTCACTTCGTCCACCAGAACCCTGACCTTCGCGGATTCCTCCGTGATCACGCGAATCGCCGCCGCCACCTGATCTACTTTCAACTTGCCATCGTCGGACTTGGCGATCGACTCCTCGATCAGGGAAGATGTGTCCCTGGCTGCCTGCGCGCAGCGCTGCGCCAGGTTCCGAACCTCGTCGGCCACCACCGCAAAACCCGTGCCGGCCGCGCCGGCGCGAGCCGCTTCCACCGCCGCGTTCAACGCCAGGATGTTGGTCTGGAAGGCGACGTCGTCGATCACCTTGATGATCTTGGAGATCTTACTACTCTGCGTGTGGATGATGCCCATGGCCAGCACCATCTGGTCCAGCGCTTGATTGGTCTCGACGAATTTCTGCTGCGACTGCGTCACCAGTCCGGCCGCCGCGTGCGAGTTCTCGCTGTTCCTGCGGGCCATGGAGTTGATTTCCTCGCTCGAAGCAGAAGTCTCTTCCAGCGACGCCGCCTGCTCGCTCGCTCCCTGCGCCAGCGCCTGGCCGGCGGAGGCGACCTGCGAAGCCGCACTGGTTACCTGGTCCGCCCCGGTGGACAACTCTACAGCCAACCCGCGCAGTACGCGGTTGATTTGACGGATCACCCAGAACACCACAGCGCCCATGGCCACAAACAGACCGACAAACACGAAGGCGACCGAGCGAGCGTGGGACGAGTTGACGGCTGCTTTCCTTTCGGCGGCCGGCATGAGGGCTCTCTGCAATTGGGCAAACCCCAGGGCTGCCGTGTCATTGCGATCCATCAACGGAACCAGGGTGCCCTCGACGAAGCTTGCGATCGTCTGCGCGTCTTTGCCGGCAGCGCTGGTTTGAAGGAATTCGCGAAAGCCCGCTTGCCAGGCGTTCAAGGTTCCCAGCGTGGCTTCGGCCGACTGTCGTTCGGCGTCGTCCTGGAGCAGCGGATGGATCTCTTGCAGGTCGTTTGCCGCCCTCGCATACGCACTATTGAACTGCTGATTGTACTTTTCCAGGCCCGCCGGGTCATTGACGCTCGCGCGCCATCCCGCGCTCCTTTGTGCCGCATCCATGTCGGTGAGATCCCGAGGCAACTGGCCTGTCAGATCCAGCTTCTTTGCTTCCAAACTCACCACCTCCCGCAGTTCCGCGCCGAGGCTGGAGATCGACGACAGCGAGGAGTACGCCAACCCCAGCACTACTACCAACATTCCCCCGAAACTGAGCATCAGTTTCTTGCCGATTGTCATTTGCGATCTCATTTGAGTCGATTCTTCGTCCAGGCTCTTAAAAACCTAATGTTGCTCGCCGCCGCCTACCATGGCCGTCAGCCGCTCCACGATGTTCTTCAACGTTTCCGACTGGGCGTTCAACTCCTCGGCCGCCGCGGCGCTCTCCTCCGCGTTGGCCGCCGTGGTTTGCGTCACCTGTTCCATCTGGGTAATCGCCTTGGCCACCTGTTCAATACCGCGCGTCTGCTCCTCGCTGCCGTGGTTCACTTCGTCCACCAGAATCTTGACCTTGCCGAACTCCCCGGTGATCGCCAGAATGGCCGCCGCCACCTGATCCACCTTCACCTTGCCGTCGTTGGACTTGGCGATCGACTCTTCGATCAGGGTAGACGTGTCCTTGGCCGCCTGCGCGCAGCGTTGCGCCAGGTTCCGTACTTCGTCTGCCACCACCGCAAACCCCAGGCCGGCCTCGCCGGCGCGAGCCGCTTCCACCGCCGCGTTCAGTGCCAGGATGTTCGTCTGGAAGGCGACATCGTCGATCACCTTGATAATCTTGGAGATCTTCCC
>JAPKZC010000895.1 GCA_026394025.1 Candidatus Solibacter sp. | reverse complement strand
TCTACTCTGATTGGCGGCATTCGCAACGATACGCCAAACGATCTTACATCATTGGACTTTGAGGTCGTAGCTTACGACCAACTTGGTACTGATGTCAGAATGTGTGATCCATCAAACACTGGCCTTAAGTGCGCTTTCCACATATCAACACGACTGCATAAAGGCGAGTCTGTAGAGATAGATCAAAGGGTTGGGAGGTTCCCTCCACAACGTGTAATCCCCAAGAAACAGCACATAACAAGAATGGAATGGCGTGTTTTAGCCGCTCAGTTTACGCCAATTCCAGTTGAACCCAAATTGTCATTTACTCCCAGTGAAGGCGATATTGTCGTGTGGGACATTGTGTTTGGCTCACGAACGAATGCTTTGACGTTCCTATCGTTCCGGCTAGTTAATCAAATTCCATTTATAGGTTCAGATTCGGCTCCGGGTCTAAGTTCTATGGTGCGGATAGCACTTCAGGCAGATGGGTCATGTGAAGGCAAGCCGATACAGTGGATCTCGGATTCCAATTGGCTTCGACCGCATAGCTTCAAGTTTTACTATAACTTTTGGAAAACGAACGCCGCCATCGCTGCTGATACTACTTGCGAAGTCAAGACCTTTTCGGGCACGCTGGTACTCGATGCTGATTCGGCAATGGCTGATAGCTATAAACTCTCATTACCCTTTCGTATTGATGTCGTTGGTGAGCGGCTGAACTCAAACGCCCTCATCTTTCACGTAAAGGATCGTATTCCGCAAATTCTAGCCAAACAAGCTGCCGATAAGGTTGCAGCAGACAAGGCGCAAGCGGAACAGGAAGCCAGAAGTGCGATTGAAGCTGAAAAGCGTGCGATTGAAGCTGAGAAGCAGCGGATAGCAGCGGAGGAACAGGCCGCTATTGATCGCAAGACGGCCATAGCTGAAACGGCACGCCGGAAGCGGTTAGCGGAGGAACAGAAGAAAAAGGACGCTGAACTCAACGCTCGACTTGCAAAAGACAGGGCGGAAAAGGAAGCTGCCGCCGCCGAGGAGCGGCGGAGACTTCGTGCTAATTGCACGGCAATCTATCAGAACACAATAGATAAGAAAGTCAAGGAATTGACCGTCCGTGAAGAGCAACACGAATCGTTATTTCTTAACTGACGGCTTCCGTCGCCGCTGCAACTCGGTTTGGACCGCCTTGAGCTTTTCTTCGATGTCGTGAAGTTCTGCCTTGTTGACGGCCAGCAACGCCCTCATGATGCCGTCAAGTCGTCGTTTCGGATCGGCACATTGAGGGAGCGGCATCGGCTTGGGCTTCCGGGGCACGCTTCCATTTTACTTGAGAGTACCGAGTTCCAGCCCGTCAGTCAGCCTTTAGGTTCCGCGATTTGCATGGTCAAGTGATTGCGCTTCCATGCGCTCAAGGGGTTGCACAGCAGTTCTTGAACTTCTTGCCACTCCCGCAAGGGCAATAATCATTGCGGCCGATCCTGGGCGCCGCCCGAGGTGCCGGGGGGCCGCGACGGGGCCGCGCAGGAGAAGATCGATGTCCGAGAGATCTTCGGGTTGGTTCGGTTCGATACCGACGATTACCTTCCAGTGATGTCTTTCGCAAAGCGCGACGATCTGTTCGCCTTTGGGCATCGTCCGCACGCGAACTACGGCGGGCCGTTTGTCGGATCCCAACTTCGCCATTCCGGATTCTCCTTGCGAGTATCGAATTCCAGCCTATCGGCTTGCCCTCGGTTCCGCAATCTTCATCACGGTCTGGCGGCGCACTGCTTTTTCGTATTCCTTGCGGACGTACTCCGTGCGGCTCTTCATCTGACGGGTATAGCTGATCTGCCAATAGGCCCCGGTGTGGTGTTGGGGATCCTTGTATTGGCGGGTCCTCGCCGCGACCAAGCCCAGCCTGGTATGGCAGTCATTCGGCTCCTGGATCCGAACCGTTCGGCCAGGACTGGCCCCCTCCGAACAGGTCGTTGCCATTGCCCTGCGCCATAGCTTCCCGGAGTTTCTCGCATCTGCCGCCAAAACCGTAATCCTCGTGAAATTCCTCCGCGAACGCCTGGACCTATCCAGAGTTGAAGGAACAAGTCTGGCGGCATGAGAGTCCGCCCTTACAAATCTTTACTCTCAAGCATTTTAGATCAACCAAGATTCGAACGGACGGGTGAGTCAAGTATATAATTGCCCTGGGTAGGCCCCTGGGTGAGTTTCTATCGCCCCGACGACCCGAAGCCGCCGGCGCCTCGTGAGGAATCGGCCAGATCGCCCTCCAGCCACTCCACCGCCTCGTAGCGCGCCAGAATCATCTGCGCGATCCTGTCCCCGGCGTGCACCGTGTACGCCTCGCGGCCCAGATTCAGCAGGATCACGCGCACCTCCCCCCGATACCCCGGGTCAATCGTCCCTGGCGCGTTCGGAATCGTGATCGCGTGCTTCAGCGCCAAGCCGCTACGCGGCCGCACTTGCGCTTCATACCCCGGAGGAACCTCGATGGTCAGTCCGGTCGCGACCAGGCGTGGCGCCCCGGGCTCCAGTACGACGTCCTCCACGGCGTGTAGATCCATGCCGGCGTCCTCGCTGGGCCCGTGAGCGTACGCCGGCAGGATGGCCCCGGGGTGGGTGCGTTGGATTCGGATCTGCATTCCCCGCTATCATAGCGTCTTGACTCCCACGAAACGCGTCATCACGGTAGCGCCCATGCCGCCCGAGAAGAGCGCCTACGCCCTGGCTCGTTACAGCCGGTCCCCCGATTCCATCCGCGACTCCATGGAGTGGGTGCGCACCCACAATTCGGAGAAGTTCCTCGAAAGCTTCTACTTCCAGTACGGCCACGCCTCCATCGCCGACCTGGGCCACACCGTGATGTGCTTCGAAGGCATCAGCGAACTGGCCGCCACGGAGATCGAGGCGGAGCCGCTCTGGGATGGCCAGGCCAAGTCGTCGCGTTACCAGGATATTTCCCGCTCCGGATTCCTCACCCCGCCCGAGTTGACCGGCGAACCTGCCGTGGAGTATCAGGCCGCCGGCGAGGCCTTGCTCGCCGCCTACGCCAAGGTGAAGGACCTCGCGTTTGCCACCTTGTGCGAGCGCCTGCCGCGCCCCGAGGACATGAAGCCGGATGCCTACCAGCGCAACCTCGCCGCCCGCGCCTTCGATGTGGCGCGCTACCTGCTCTTCTGGGGCGTTCCCACTAATGTCGGGCAAGTGGCCAGCATCCGCACCGTGGAGAAACAGATCCGGCGCTTGAAGGCTTCCGAATACCAGGAACTGCGCAGCCTGGGCGATGAAATCGCGCAGTCCTGCGCCGCCCCGCCCGATTGCGTCTGGGATGTCAACGTCAGAGCCGAACCCCTGGCCCCCACCCTGGCACGCCACGCCGACGCCGACCAGCACGCGGCCCAATCCCGCGAAGATCTCAGACTCTGGGCCGCGCAGAACCTGCCGGCGCGCGCCGGCCATGAGGCCGGCAGCGTCGATCTCATCCGCCCCACCAACGTCCCCGCCGATATCGCCGCCACCCTGCTCTACCCCGTGACCGCCCGCCCATTCCGCGAACTTTACGAGCTGGCCTGCACCTGGAGCGAGCGCAAACGCGCCGAAGTGATCGACGTAGCGCTACAATCCCGCACCCGCCGCGATGAGATTCTCGCCGGTTTCCGCGGCGGCCTGTACGCCTACGATATGGTGATGGATATCGGCGCCTTCCGCGACCTGCACCGCCACCGCCGTTGCCAGAAATTCCGTCCGGCCTACACCGGCAACCTGGGCTTCGATACCCCGAAACTGGTCACCGAATCCGGCGCCGGCGAAATCTACACCTCCGCCATGCAAGCCGCGCTCGCCGCGATGCGCCGCCTGCCGCCCGGGGCCAACGAATACCTGCTCCCCTTCGGCGCCCGCTCCCGCTTCCTGTTCAAAATGGATTTCGCCGAAGCCGAATACATCTCCCGCCTGCGCAGTGGCGTCAAGGGCCACTTCAGCTACCGCGCAATCGCCTGGGAAATGAAAGTCAAAATGGAACAGCTCGAACCCGAGCTCGGCCGCCTCATCGACGCCACCCCACCCTGGATCGAAGACCCGCTGAAACGCTGAGGGCGCTGGCATGAGTCTACAGTTCGTCGATCTCTCGCTGAAGGTCCCTGGCCTGACGGAGGCGGCGCCAGAGGCCGAATCCCGTCCAAACCGCCAGCAGGACGATGAGAGGCAGCACGTTTCGCAAGGGCTGGTAGCCGGAAAACGCCTTCCCCATCAGGCCCGCAATGAGTATCGCGCACGCCAGAAACAGGGGCCCGTGCCATAGCCATGCGTGCCTCAGGTGATCGCGCCGCTGTTCCAGCTTTCTCCGGTAGTACTCCAGACCGGTCGCGGCGATCGCGTCCGGGGCAGGTGGGCGCCGCCAGATCCGGCGCCGAAACCAGTACAACGAGATGACGGCCCACGCCATCGTCGCGACGTATCCAACTTGCAGAAGTTGGTCCCGAGCCGGCGCCAGTCGCCATGCCGTTACTCCAACGAAGAGCAGGGCTGCGCCGATGCTCATGAGAATCTCCGAACGGGTGCTGGAATCCAGCTCCTCCGTTCTCCTTTTTACAATTTGCTCCAGGTTCACAGCAAGCCTCTCTTCCGGTTGGTCCCTCCAAACGGCTCCCGGGCCTTTCGCTCTGTTCTCGTCAGACATGGCGTTTCTCCTCGAGAAAACGGCTGGAAAGGATGTTCTTGATCCGATGGATTTTCATTCCGACGTTCGCCGGTGAAAACCCTGTAATCTCCGCAATTGTGGCCGTGTCCATGTCCTCCAGATGACAGATCATGATCTGCCGGTCCAGCGGCTTGAGCTGCCGGATGAACTCGGACAGTTGTTGCAGCGCTCTCTGCTGATCGATGTCCGCCGGGCGATCTTCACTCGACGCGGTCCGCTCGATCTCTTCCAGACTCACAAATCCCGCGCCGCCGCTCCCGGTCCACGTACGAAACCGCGGTGTTGTGAGCCACTCGAAACGTCCATGTCTTCAGCGAGCACCGTCCGTCAAAAACTTCGAAGCTTCTCCATAGCTGAAAGTGGATGTCTTGTCGGAGATCGTGCCGCTTTTCCGGGTCGGCTTCGTATCCGGCGGCCAGCCGGTCGAGCGCACGGCCAAACTCATGGACGGCGGTCGCGTATAGTTCGTCCCGCTTCGGCGGCGGCGCCCCGTTGCTGAGAGTGCGACTCACAATATCAATAGTCGATGCCTCGGCAATTTTATAACACCGTCGCGTGGCGATAGAATGAAAATGTTTTCGGAGGGCGGAGTGACACGGCGGCAATTCATCTCGATTCTGGCGGCTGTGCCCGGCCTCTCAAACCCACCAGCGCGTCTGCTGGTACCCGTTCATAGGGTCATGGATTCTCGGGCGCAATGCACGCCCAACGAGTTGCACCACTTCTGGTCGGGCATTTGGCCCGAGGCTGTCCGGAACTTCAGTCGAGGCGGCATCGGGCTCCAGACCAGTGACGGGCCGGGCGAAGTTCGGCGCTCCCCCGGCGATAAGCCGATCTTCACCGGATTGCGCCGCGGCGCCGTCAACCTCGTCTTGACCCGCCACATTCCCATGAAATGGGATAACGGCCGGGCGTTGGCGGGTGTGACCACGATTCATGACGGATATCACGTCTGCCTGCTCGCGCTCCGCTATGCGCATGGCGATCAAGTGCCATTCCTCTCGGTCAACACCTGTGTGCATGAGCTCTTGCACGCACTGCTCCAGGACGTCTTCGTAAGCCGCCCGAGGTGGTACCAGACCGGCGGACGCGAACTCCGCATCGATTGGTACGCAACCGGACTCTGGCTGTTCGGCGATGGCGCAGCCATTCGCAATTCGGCCCAGGCCTATCTCCGCCGCTTGCGATAGGCCGTCGCTGCGCTCACCGTTAGGGCACGTACGGCGCCGTTCAGGCGGTACAATGCGTTTTGACCCCGAACACAGCAGTGCGCGCGGCCATCGTCGGCTGCGGATTGATTGGACGCAAGCGTGCCGCCTCGCTTCCGCCTGGCAGCGTGACTGTTTACTGCGACACGCAACCTGATCGTGCCGCGCAACTGGCCGCCACGCACGGAGCGGCAGCGTCCACCGATTGGCTGGCCACGGTCCACCGCGACGATGTCGACGCGGTCTTCATCGCCACCACCCACGACCAACTCGCGCCTATTGCCGCCGAAGCGGCGGCTGCCGGAAAGCACGTCCTCATCGAGAAGCCCGGGGCCCGTACTGCCGGCGAACTCGACGCCGTGGCCGATGCCGCCCGCCGCACCGGCGCCCTGGTCCGCATCGGCTTCAACCACCGCTATCACCGCGCGTTCCGCAAGGCGCGCGAGATCTTCGAGACCGGCGGGCTCGGTGAAATGATGTTCATCCGCGGCCGCTATGGCCACGGCGGACGCCCCGGCTACGATCGCGAATGGCGCGCCGACCCCGCCCTCTCCGGCGGCGGCGAATTGATCGACCAGGGCGCGCACCTGATCGATCTCTCCCGCTGGTTCCTCGGCGATTTCCCCAGCGTGCGCGGCCGCGCTTGCACCTGGTTCTGGGATATGCCGGTGGAGGACAACGCCTTCCTGCTGCTCGAAACCGCCCGCGGCCAGGTGGCTTTCCTGCACGCCAGTTGGACCGAGTGGAAGAACCTCTTCTCCTTCGAAATCGCCGGGCGCGTGGGCAAACTCGAAATCAGCGGACTCGGCGGCAGCTATGGCCCCGAGCGCCTCACCTGGTACAAAATGTCGGAGCAGATGGGACCTCCTGAAACCCTCGCCTGGGAGTACCCCATGGCCGACGATTCCTGGCACGCCGAAAACGCCGCCTCAGACCCCGGCGTCGCCGACGCACAGGCCATGCTGCGGATTGTCGAATCCGTTTACCGCGAGACGCCCGCATGATCATCACCCGCAGCCCGCTGCGTATTTCTCTCGGAGGCGGCGGCACCGACCTCCCCTCCTACTACCGCGAACACGGCGGCTTCGTCCTCTCCGCCGCCATCGATAAGTACGTCTACATCACCTTGCACGAGACCTTCCAGCCCGAGTTCCTCATCAAATACTCGGCCACCGAAATCGTGCAGACGGTGGACGAGATCAAGCACCCCATCATCCGCGAAGCTCTGCGCATGGTGCCGGTCAGCGCGCCGCACCTGGAAATCGTCAGCCTCTCCGATATCCCCGCCGGAACCGGCCTCGGGTCGTCTGGCAGTTTCACCGTGGCGCTATTGCGCGCGCTGCACACGCTGAACAAAGAGTTCGTCCCGCGCCAGGTTCTGGCCGAACAGGCATGCCGCATCGAGATCGATATCCTGGGCGAGCCCATTGGCAAGCAGGACCAGTACATCTCCTCCTTCGGTGGCATCACTGCTTTCGAGTTCCGTCAGGATGGCGGCGTGGACGTGGCGCCGCTGCAAATCTCCACCGAGACCCTGTATAACCTGGAAGACAATCTGCTGCTGTTCTTCACCGGCTTCACACGGTCCGCCTCGGCCATTCTCTCCGAGCAGGATCAGAAGACCCGCGGCGGCGATAGCGTGATGATCGAGCACCTGCACCAGATCAAGCAATTCGGCCGCCAGAGCAAGTCCGCGCTGGAACAGGGCGATCTGCGCCGCTTCGCCGCTATCATGCACGAGCACTGGGAGCGTAAGAAGTACCGGTCGAAATCCATGACCAATTCCGTCATCGACGAGTTCTATCAATTGGCGCGCGCCAACGGAGCCATTGGCGGCAAGCTGATCGGCGCCGGCGGTGGCGGCTTCCTCATGCTGTACACCGAGGATAAGACGCGCCTGCGCCACGCGCTGCGCGAAGCCGGATTGCGCGAAGTGCGCATGCGCTTCGATTTTGAAGGCACCCAGTTGGTGACGCGTTCCTGACGTATGCTGCCCATCGTCATCCTCGCCGGCGGACTCGCCACGCGCCTGCGGCCAGTCACCGAGGCGGTTCCCAAGGCGCTGATTGAGGTCGCGGGCGAGCCTTTCCTGGCGCACCAGTTGCGGCTGCTGCGCCATCATGGCTTTGAGCGCGTGGTGCTGTCGGTGGGTTACCTCGGCGAACAGATTCAAGCGTTCGCCGGCGACGGGCGTGCCTTTGGACTACACGTGGAGTATGCCTTCGACGGACCGCAATTGCTGGGCACCGCGGGCGCGCTTCGCCGCGCCCTGCCCATGCTGGGCGACTCCTTCGCCGTGATCTACGGCGATTCCTACCTGCCCTGCGACTACCGCGCCGCGCTCGCGGCGTTCCGCGATTCCGCCAAGCTCGGCCTGATGTCGGTCTTCCGCAACGAGGGCCTCTGGGACACCAGTAACGTGGAGTTTACCGGCGGCCGCATTCTGGCTTACGATAAGGCGAACCGTACGCCCGCCATGCGCCATATCGATTACGGACTGGGCGCTTTCCATCGCGCGGCCTTCAACGATGTGCCGGTCGGCACGCCCTACGACCTGGCAGCGGTATACCAGGCTCTGTTGCGGCGCGGCCAGCTCGCCGCCTGGGAATCGCCCCAGCGGTTTTATGAGATTGGCTCCGTGGAGGGCATCGGCGATCTCGGGGAGTTTCTCAAATCATGACCTTTACCGAACAGTTTCTGGCCGAAGCCGCCGCAATCCTCAAACAGATCGATGTGTCGGCGGTGGAACGCCTGGCTGCCACCCTGGCCGAATGCCGCGCCGCCGGCGGCCGGCTCTTCATCCTCGGCGTGGGCGGCAGCGCGGCCAACGCCTCGCACGCCGTCAACGACTTCCGCAAGATCTGCGGGTTGGAAGCCTACGCGCCCACCGACAACGTCAGCGAACTCACCGCGCGCACCAACGATGAAGGCTGGGCCGGCGTTTTCGAAGGCTGGCTGCGCGTCAGCCGTCTGCGCCACACGGATGCCCTCCTCATCTTCTCCGTGGGCGGCGGCAATCTGGAGAAGCAGGTGAGCCCGAATTTGGTGGCCGCCATCCAGTACGCCAAAACCGTCGGCGCGAAGGTCACCGGAATCGTGGGGCGCGATGGCGGCGACACGGCACAGCACGCCGACGCTTGCGTCATCGTGCCCACGGTCAACCCCCAACATGTCACCCCGCACGCCGAAGCGTTTCAAGCCGTCATCTGGCACCTGCTGGTGACCCATCCGGCGCTCAAGCAGGCGCAGACCAAGTGGGAATCGGTACCGTGAAGGCCGTTTTTCTGGATCGCGACGGGGTCCTCAACCAATCCATCGTGCGCGATGGCACGCCGCATCCGCCCGCCGGACTGGAACAGCTTGCGATCTATCCCGATGCAGCCGAGGCGTTGCGCCGCCTCAAACAGGCGGGCTACTTGCTGATCGTGGTCACCAACCAGCCCGACATTGCGCGCGGCACAGAGACCCGCGCCGCCGTTGACCGCATCAACGCCGCCATTGGTGCGTCGCTGCCCGTCGACGAGTTCTTAGTCTGCGCGCACGACGATGCCGACAATTGCCCCTGCCGCAAGCCCAAACCGGGGATGGTGTTGGATGCAGCCGCGCGTCACGCCATCAATCTGCCGCATAGCTTCCTCGTCGGCGACCGCTGGCGCGATATCGATTGCGGCGCCGCCGCCGGCGTCCGCACCGTGCTGATCCACCGCGGCTATCGTGAGCGGGCGCCAGTCCACGCTCCGGATTTCGTGGCCGAATCCCTGGCCGCCGCCGCCGATTGGATCCTACACGCCAACACGCCTTGAAACGACTGCGCCCCGGAGCTTGTTCATGCTTCCTCTCCGGAAGCCCGCTCTTCTCTCTGCCGTTGACGTTCTCCGCCCCGCGCCGCCAGCCCGTCTCTCAAAGGCGTTCTTCGCGTCTCAGCGCCTCCGCGTCAAAAGCACTCTCTCCACGCGCTCTGCCCCCGTAACTACTCTTTCTCCGGCGCGAACCGTAGCGCCGCGGAGTTGATGCAGTAGCGCAGGCCGGTGGGCGCCGGACCATCTTCGAAGACGTGCCCCAGGTGCGCGTCGCACTTGCTGCACAGCGCCTCGGTGCGGCGCATCAACAGGCTGTCATCGCTCTCGGTGCTCACGTTCTCTGCGGCGGCCGGCGCCCAGAAACTCGGCCAGCCGGTGCCGGATTCAAACTTCTCGTCGCTGCGGAACAACGCGTTGCCGCAGCACGCGCAGCGATACACGCCGGCTTCGTGGTTGTTCCAGTAGCGCCCGCTGAAGGCGCGCTCCGTGCCCTTCTTGCGCGCCACGGCAAACTCTTCCGGCGTGAGTTCCTTCTGCCATTCCGCATCGGACTTGACGATTTTGTTCACTTGGATGGTCTCCCCTCTCTTTCCATTATCCCGGAAGAGCACTAGTTCTATCCCGCGCCCCGCGCCATTCTGCCGGGGATCACGCGGCGGGCGTTCGCTTCGGTACCAGAGCGCCAGCAGGCCGGCGAAAGCCAGCGGCATGAACAGGAACGCGCGCCGAGGCGTCTGATCTAGCTGATCCACCTTGCCAACCCGAAGGCCGCCGCCGAAGCCAGCCCGCCGATGACCACCGTCTGGAGCCCGCCTCGGAACGGCGGAATTCCCGTCATTTTGCCCTTGACGTAGCCGAATGCAAATAGCGCCAGCAGTGTCACCGCCACCGAAGCCAACAGTGCAGTCTGCAGATTGTCCAGCAGCATGTACGACGAGAGCGGCACCATCCCGCCCAGAATATAGGACGCCGCGATGGTGACCGCGCTGTTACGCGCGCGCAGCGGGTCCGGCTTTTCGAAGCCCAGCTCAAAGCGCATCATGAAATCCACCCAGCGATTCTGATCTGCGCTGATCGCGTCCACCACCGGTGCGATATGCTCTTCGCTCATGCCGAATCCGCGAAAAACATCCGCCACCTCGTCACGCTCTCTTTGTGGCAACTCGATCGTCTCGCGGAGTTCCCGTGCGCGCTCGCTCTCGTAGTGGTCGCGGTCCGTGCGCGCCGCCAGATACCCGCCGAGCCCCATGGCGATACTCCCCGCGGCGATTTCAGCCAGCCCTGCAATCACTACCAGCTTGCTGGTGGCCACCGCCGTCCCCGTCAACCCGGCCGCCAGCGCAAACGGAACCGTCAGCCCGTCCGCCATTCCGATGACGATATCGCGGACCGTGTCCGACGCTTCGAAGTGCGATTCAACGTGCATGTGCATGAAGTTCATATGATCGCATGGGGGATCCGTAGGATGGATCGCACTCACGGCTCGCTACCCCCTGCGTTACACTGTTTGCGTACCCTTCAGCGGGAACAACCGGATGCAAGTGATTGAAGCCAAGCGCAACCAGGGCGCCTCCAGCGAGGTAGTCCGCGGCATCAACCGGCAGATCGTCCTCAACCTGATTCGCACTCGGCAGCCCGTCTCGCGCGCCGACCTGGCGCGCGCCTCCGGCCTGCAACGCAGCACCATCTCCCTGATCGTCGAACAACTGATCGAAGAGAATTGGGTCTTGGAAGGTCCGAAGAGCCGCTTGCCGCGCGGCAGAAGGCCGACCTTCCTCCGCTTGAATGACGATCGCGTGATTATCGCGGTGGACATTCGTCCTACCCAAACCACCGTGGCCCTCGCCGACGCCAACGGGAAATTCACCTCGCAGGAAGTGATGGGTACGCCCGCCGATCCCAAGTTGGCATTAGACCGGCTGATCGAGTCCATCCAGCGCATCAAGAGTACCTGCCGCGGCAAGATGATTGAAGGCGTGGGCATCAGTCTGCCCGGCCGCTTCGACCATACGGTGAACCGCCTCGTGTTCGCTCCCAATCTGAGATGGCCGGATTTCGATATTCGCAATCCCATCGTGGAGCAGACCGGCCTCGACGTGGAACTGGAGAACGCCGCCAATGCCTGCGTCCGGGCCGAGGTCTGGTTTGACCGCGTTCACGCCTGCCGCAACCTGGTGGTGATCACCGTCTCCGAAGGCATCGGTACCGGGATTCTGGCCAACGGAGCCCTGGTACGCGGCCTCAACGGAATGGCCGGGGAGTTCGGTCATGTGCCGGTGGATCCGGCGGGCCCTCTCTGCGGCTGTGGCAGTCGTGGCTGTTGGGAGGTGTTCGCTTCCAACCGGGCGGCTCTGCGGTACTATCTGGAATCCGGCTCGCCCGATAGCGGCCTGACCTTTCCCGACCTGATGAACCGTGCCGATCAGGGCGATTCCAGGGCCGCCAGGGCACTCGAAACCATGGCCCAATACCTCGGCCGGGGAATGCGCATGATCGTCGCCGGCCTCGCCCCGGAACGTATCGTCGTGGTGGGCGATCTCACCCGTTCCTGGCACCGTTTCGGCGGCATCATGGAAACCGAAATCCAGGCTCAGGTGCTCGCCGGCGGACGTCTCCCGCTTCTCGTCCCCGCATTCGAGGATGGCATGGCCCGATTGCGGGGTACCGGGGCGCTGGTCCTCCAAAAACACTTCAGCGTCTGACGCCGTCCCGAAACGCACCCCTGATGGAACATCGGGCAACCCGCCGTGAGCGACGCGGCAATTCACGCAAGTTTGAGGCCCGGAACCCGTTCGAAGTGCCGACGGTTTCGGG
>JAPKZC010000887.1 GCA_026394025.1 Candidatus Solibacter sp. | reverse complement strand
TACGGACCCCGCCGCCATCGCCATTCGCCGCGAGTTGGAGGCGCGTCTGGACCGCTGGCGCCCACCGCTTATGGTCGAGCCGTAGAGCGGGGGCCCGGGGAGGCTTGACGCGGTTTCCGATCATTGCGCCCAATAGCAAGTGTTTCCCACATGGCCCCGCATTTGCGTGGTGACACTATGGTGAGATACACTTCGTTCGGGAAAGCGACGAATCCATGAAACCACCATCGAGCGTCAAGACGCCAGCGCAATACATCGCCTCACTCCCCGCCGATCGTGCGAAGACGATCGCGACGGTACGAACACTCGTGAACAAGCACATTCCGAGCGGCTACGATGAGTGCCTCGTCTGGGGCACGATCGGCTGGACGATCCCCCTGTCTCGATATCCAGACACTTACAACAAGCAGCCGCTCTGCTACGTCGCGCTCTCGTCGCAGAAGAACTACTGCTCGCTCTACCTGATGGGCGCGTTTTGGAGTGCGAGTCAGCTCGAGCAGCTGAAGGCGGCATTCAAGGCGGCGGGGAAGAAGCTCGACATGGGAAAGTGTTGCGTTCATTTCGAGTCGCCGGACGATTTGCCGCTCGAAGCGATTGGAAAGCTTATCTCGGCGATTTCGAGCGAGAAGTGGATCGAGATGTACGAACAATCGCGCTTGATGACCAAGGCGGGGCAAGCGAAGATCGCGAAGCAAGGCACCCCAACGGCGAGCAAGGTAGCCAAGCGCGCCGACACAAAGCGTCGGCGGTAAACTCTCCCAGCATCACTCGCCGATACCGATTCGCTTGATGCACAGTCGCCCACAAATCCACCCGGAGCGGAGAGTCACGCGGCACTTTGAGAAGTACCGACCGATTCCAACTGAGGCGCGCCCGCTGAGCGAAGGCCCTTGATATCCCGCATCGGCGGCTGGCCGAACAGTCGGCTGTACTCGCGGTTGAATTGGCTCGCGCTTTCATATCCGACCTCAAAAGCCACGGTTGCGGCGTCCAGATCATCAGTGAGCATGCGCGCACGAGCGGCTTGTAATCGTACGTGTTTTTGATATTGCAGGGGACTCACGGAGGTCAGCACGCGGAAATGATGATGCAGCGTAGAGACCCCCATCCCGGCAATCTCAGCGAGGTATTCCACGCGGAGCGGTTTCGCATAGTTCGCCGTGATCCACGCGATCGCTTTTGCCGTTCGGTTGCTCTGCTCTCCAAGGGTGGCGATAGACCGCAGACGTGCTCCCTCGTTGCTTCGAAGCAGACGATAGATGATCTCGCGTTGAATAAGAGCGCCAAGAAACGGCGCGTCTTGGGGCGACTCCAGCAGTCGGAGCAGGCGGCAGCATGCATCGAGAAATTCCACGTTAGCCATGCCGGCGGATATGGCAGGGCTTTCGGCGGGAGGATCGGTCACATGAATCTCTTCGCGGCTGAGAAGTTCACGAACTACCGGGATTTCGATTTTGAGTGACAACGCCAGGCAGGGCGTTTCTTCACTTGCTTCGACAATCCGGCTGATCACCGGCAAATCAACCGCCGTCAGCAGGAATTGAGACGGGCCGTAGGTGAAACTGGTTGAGCCCAGGTCCACTCGCTTCCGGCCTTGGGCCATCACGGTCACACTCGGCTGATAGGTCATCGAACACGGTGCGGTAGGGCTGGTTCGCCGATGGAGCGTGAGGCCGGGAACCACCGTTGCCCGGTTCTCTGCCGAGCCAACGGCTCTAGCAATTCTGGCAGCCAGTTCGGCCCGCAAACTGGCTGCTGAATCAATAGTTTGCGTCTCTAATGTGTGCTGTTTCAGGTGTTCGAACCCTCTTTCTGCTCAACATCAGAATAGCGCGATGTTTACAGCAGCGCTAGCAAACAAGAGGAATAGGCAATAAGTCGGAAGGATCGGGATACCGCTCGAAGCGCTTCAGCCTCTAACCTGGAGAAGAAGTCATTCAGGAGATAACAAATGCAGAAGCGCAAACTGGGAAGGAGCAATCTTGAGGTTTCGGCCCTTGGCCTGGGCTGTATGGGACTGAGCTTCGGTTATGGCCCGGCGACAGAACGGCAACCGGCGATCGCGCTGATTCGCACGGCCTTCGACCGCGGAGTGACATTTTTTGACACGGCCGAAGCCTATGGTCCATTCCTGAACGAAGAGGTGGTCGGCGAGGCGCTGTAGCCCTTCCGCAAGGAAGTTGTGATCGCTACGAAGTTCGGATTCAAAGACGGGATTCCTACGAATGGTCTGGACAGCCGGCCAGAACGTATTCGCGAAGTGGCAGACGCAGCCTTGAAGCGCCTCAGAACCGGCGTCATCGATCTGTTCTATCAGCACCGTGTTGACCCCAACGTGCCGGTGGAGGACGTTGCCGGGACCGTGAAAGATCTCATTGGGCAGGGCAAAGTAAAGCACTTCGGTATGTCGGAGGCTGGTAGTGAGTCGATCCGCCGAGCCCACTCCGTTCAGCCGGTCGCCGCCCTTCAGAGCGAGTACTCCCTCTGGTGGCGGGAGCCAGAGAACGAAATACTGCCGCTCCTCGAGGAGTTGGGAATCGGCTTCGTTCCTTTCAGCCCCCTGGGTAAAGGCTTCCTGACGGGCGCCATCACTGAGAACACCGCCTTCGACACCACCGATTTTCGCAACATCGTTCCTCGCTTCTCGGCCGAGAATCGTAAGGTCAATCAGCCACTGGCCGAGGTGCTTGGCCGGCTCGCAACGCAAAAGAATGTGACGAATGCCCAGATCGCGCTGGCGTGGCTGTTGGCGCAAAAGCCCTGGATCGTCCCGATTCCGGGAACCACGAAGCTCCATCGCCTGGAGGAAAACGTCAGTGCTGCTGCCGTGGAGTTGAGCTCTGAGGACCTGTGCACGATCAACGAAGCCGTTTCGAAGATCACCGTGCAAGGCGCACGCTACCCCGAAAGACTGCAGCAGTTAACTGGCCGCTGACGCAAAATACGACCCCACCTCATCTGGCCATTGCTTTCTTCGGTGGACAGAAGGATCGACGGCGCAGGCGCGGCACGCTGTGGGTTCGTTACGAAGTAGTCCGAAACTAAAGGAGTTTAGAAGTGGAAATCCAAAGAGCTGGCTCAAAACCTTCCGGCAAAAGGCCGGCAGAGTACTTCACGGGAGCGGTACGCGTCGATCCGCTGGTCACCGCTCCATCCCCGGCGCGTATTTTGGGCGCTAGCGTGACCTTTGAGCCAAGCGCGCGGACTGCCTGGCACACGCACCCTCTCGGCCAGACGTTAATTGTGACGGCGGGTTGCGGATGGGCGCAGCGTTGGGGCGGCCCAATCGAGGAGATTCGTCCGGGAGATGTGATCTGGTTCCCTCCCGGCGAGAAGCACTGGCATGGCGCGGCGCCGACGACGGCGATGACCCACATCGCGATCGTGGAAGTACTTGACGGCAAGAGCGCGGACTGGTTGGAGCAAGTTAGCGACGAGCAATACAAGAAGTAGTTAAGGAACATTTATGAGAACGGAAGTAGTTGTTGTTATCGGCGCTGGTGGCATCGGCATGGCGATTGCTCGCCGCCAGGGCTTCGGCAGACGCATTCTGTTGGCGGACTTCAACGAGAAATTGCTTGAGGCCGCCGCAAAAGAGGGAATGCCCGGTAGATCGTAGAAAGTAGCGACTCCCCGCTCGAAGCCTTTTGATAGGCTGAGAGCAATTTTCTTTTGCCGAGAAAAGGAGAGTCGCTATGAAGAAACCATATCAGATTGAAGCGCAGCGAGCAGTGAAGC
>JAPKZC010000526.1:1580-4179 GCA_026394025.1 Candidatus Solibacter sp. | reverse complement strand
GATCACTTGGCCTCCGTCTACTAACAGGACGCTTTCCAGATGCAGCGTATTCAGACGTTCTCGCGCGAATTGGGATTCGAGCGGCGCGAAGGCGAACCGGCCGGCCGGATCTCGCCGCAGCACAAATCGCACAAAGCCGCAGCAGAGAGGGCACACACCGTCAAACAGGATCACGGACCGCGTCGCTTCCGCAACGTCTTGGTTCACACCTTATATGATGCACCACCAGGGGCGAGGCACTCAGGAATCCGCGCGCTTCAGCAAGGCGGGACCGGCGGCCCACACCACGGTCGCAGCCATGATGCCGGCGATCAGCCAGGCTTGCATTTGGAGCGCCCCGTTGCCGCTGCTCAGAAGTTGCGTCATGGGCGTTCGGAGGGCCATCAGCCAAAGCACCAGGGCGTAGGCCAGATAGTTGCGCCGGGCAAAGAACCAGCAAAATGCGATGCCGGCGGACGCCATGGCGAGGGAGATGGTGTAGTGCAGCAGGCACTCGCCGGGCGTGCGGATTTCGTTGGGCAGCGATGCGCACAGGGCCAGCAGCGCTGCGGCGTAACGCATCCAGGGCTTGGTCAGTTGCCAGGCCAGGAGCGCGAGCAGGCCGAGCAGGGCGGCATCGGTCAGTAGCGCGCGCACTGCCGCGGAGATCGCGGCCAGGGCCGGGGCCGTGCTGGCGATGATGTCGGGGCTGCCGATGGAAAGCAAGGCTTGGGGGTGAAAGCGGTCCAGAAGGATGCCCTGAAACTGATGCACCACAAGCGCCACGCCGGTAGCGGCCAGCAGGGCGGCAAGGGCATCGAAGGCCACGGCGCCGCGGTTCGCGCGGCGCAGCGTGGCGACGGCATCGGGAAAAAACGTGACGATCAGCGCGGCGGCTCCGCCCATCAGGAGGAATCCGAAGACGGCGCTCATCGCTATGGTGACGTAGGTCATCGCCTCGAACGTCTCCAGTGGCACATCGGTGCGGTAGTTCTTCAGCATCAGGCCGATAGAGAGCAGTGGGGCAACGGGGAACAACAGGCTGGCTGGAAATGCCAGGTGGATCGCCGCGCGCCAACGGACCATGCCTTGACGCGTGCCCTGGATCAGAAGCCACATGGCATAGACCACCAGGCCCGCGATGGTGGCGATCTTGAGTACGGCGATGGCGATGGCGAGCGCGTTTTCCTGCTCGCGGCCGCGTTGCCACGCCTCGGGCAGTTTCCAGTATCCGCGCGCCGATGTGACGCGGTCGCCGCTGACCCTCACCTCCACGCGCCAGCGCGTCTCCTCCACGTTGCGCGGGTCGCCGGGGCGGGCTTCCCAAACCAGTGAGTGATCGCGCCGCGCTTTTTTCTTCTCGGCGGCAGACTCCTTGAGGTCCATGGCTGCGGTGTCCCATCCCAGTGAGGCGGCGAATTGCTCTCCGATTTCGCGGGCTCGCTCTGGCGGAGTGTCCGCGCCGGGACGGGTCTCCGGGATGGTGTGGCCGAACGCGGTGACGTTGCCGGTTTCCGGATGGACGCCAACCGTCATCTCTTCCTGGTCGAGCGATTTGAAATAACGCGTGGCCCAGACCTGCACGGGGCGATTGCGCTCGAACAGGGCGGACGCCGCGCGCACCGGGAGACGCTCCAGGAAGTACTTGCCGGCCAGCGAATCGGCGCCACCCCAATGGGTGCCGGGGTAAGTGACGTGCTCGAAAGCGGCGGGGTCCAGGCCGCGCGACCGCACGAAGGCGTCCGTCGCGGCGCGCGCCTGATCGCGCGAGAGCCGGTAATCCGGCGATTCGCCGAAGTGGGCCACCGGGATTGCCAGGCAGCCGAGTCCCAGCGCAAGCACGCCGGCGGCGGCCCACCGCAGACGGACGCTGAGCGGGCGGTAGGGCAGGGCATCGGGCGGCGCTACTTCGTCGGCGGGCGCTGCGGTGGATACTCCGTCTGCCGGCGCGTCTGCCTCCGTGCCGGGTTCCGCGACATCATCGCGGTTCAACAGGCCGGTCTCCGGTGCAAAGCCTCCGCCACGCCAGTAGGCAACCAGGGCGATCAACACCGGGAGCACCATGATTCCCGCCGCGCCCAGCCCGGAGAGCTTGAAGTAAAGGCTTTCGGAGCGCACCAGCAGCAGCGCGCTGTACATCGCGTCCACCGAATAGTGCCATACCAGCGCGGGCAGAATTCCGAAGCGGAGCATGATGATGCCCAGCGCCACCCCGCCGATGCCCACTTCCACGCCGCGGATGTAAAAGGGCTGCTGTGGATACCCGGAGTGCCCGAATCCCCAGATGAAGCCGGCCAGCACAATCGCGATGATCGTGTTGCGCGTGAGCTTCCGCAGGAACGGGATGGCGAACATGCGGAATAGGAGCTCTTCGGAGACCGCCGGCAGGAAGCCGCCGAAAAGGACGAAGGCCCACGGGAATTTGGTGTTCAGCAGGTCGGAGTACGGCACGTCGGCCGGCGACCACGCGCCCTGCTTGTAGGCCAATATGTAGAACCCGGTCTGGTAAGCGACGAAGATGCCGGTGAGGGTGATGCCCAGGATGGTGCCCAGGAAAAACCGTTTGCTGCGCAGTCCGCGTAGTGTGAAGAGATTGCCTTCCTGTGAATACTCTTCCGTT
>JAPKZC010000526.1:0-1575 GCA_026394025.1 Candidatus Solibacter sp. | reverse complement strand
CCGGCGGTGAGCACGAACAGCAGGCCACCCGCACCCAGCGCCGAAAGCAGCGCGTTGAGCAACTCACGCGAGAGGAAGCTGCCGTATGAATCCGTGGTGGGATAGCCGAACTCGTGCAGCGGGAACTCATTCAGCTGTGCCAGGAAGCCAAGGACGATTGCCACCAGGCCCACCAGCGCGGCACGCCGCCAGGGCACGTCGTGACGCCGCACGCGCAGAATGATCACGATCACCATCCCCACCACCAGCAGCAGCATCACCGCGGTATCGATGGTGGAGGCGACTTCGTTCTTGGAACGGAGGCGCTGGTAGTCGCGCTTCCACTGTTCGGGAATCTTGAGGTACTCGCGATAGCCGCCCACTTCGTTGCCAAGGACGGTGACCTCCACGCGGTTGGTGGCGTCTCCCAACTGGAAATCGCGCTCCTTCCAGGTGAAGGTGCGGTCCACGCGATGGGGGCGCACGGCGTCGGTGACCTCGACGAAGTCCAGCCCGGCGGCGTCCCGCGCCAGGCGGGTGCGCAGGAAATCCTCGGCCAGTGCGCGTGCCCCTTCGGCGGTGGCAGCGGGGCGGGCGGCATCCTCGGGGAGTTCGTGGGCGAAGCCCGCGAGCGCCCCCGCGGGAGTGATTTCGACGGAGTACTCTTCCTTTTGCAGCGGGCGGAACCAGCGGTAGCCCCAGCGCCACAGCCGGACGCGCGTGCCCATGATCCGGTTGGCGCGCTCCAATCCCACTTCGCGCTCCAGGAACGTCTTGGCTTCGTTGTCGAACGTGAATTGCGCCGCCTGGCGATATTCGTCGAGTCGGTATCCCTGATCGCTCAAAAACTTCCCGGCGATGTTCCGCCCGTCGTCGCGGCTTACCTTGAAATCAATGGAGGCCTCCGGGAAGGCACGGTAGAAGTTGCCCACGCTGAACCACGTCGTGCCCGCGAGCAGCGCCGCGCAGATCAGCACGAAGCGATAGTCGGATGCACGCAGACGCTCTTTCATGTGGTGGACCTACGCCTTTACCGCCCAGTGCAGGCCGATGCCGCCCAGGACGTAGCGGCGGGCGTCCACCTGGTGGTATCCAGTGCGCTTGAGCAGCGACGAAAAGTCGTCGATCGAGACAAAGGACCTCAGCGAATCGGGTATGTACGTGTAGACGCGCGGACGGCCGTGCAACACCAATCCCCAGAAGGTGCCTTGCGCGTAGAGGTAGCCCAGGTAGAGCGGGCGCAGCAGCGCGTTGGAAGGCAGGAAGAAATCCAGGGAAACCAGCGATCCGCCGGGACGGGTCACGCGCTCGATCTCGCGGACCGCAACGCCGAGGTCGGGAAAATTGCGCAGGCCGTAGCCCACGAACACGCAGTCGAACGAGTGGTCCGGGAAGGGAAGCATGCCGGCATCCCCGCACACGGTGTGCCGCACGCCGCGTCCGCGCGCCAGTTGCAGCATGCGCTCGGTGATATCGACGGCCACGGCGCGCGCTCCCGGGTATCGCTGCCGAACCATTAGCGAAAAATCGCCGGTGCCGGACGCAAGATCGAGCACCACCGGCCGGTCGGGCAGGTTGGCGCGGTCCAGGCAGGTG